>DQVA01000165.1 GCA_015661965.1 Candidatus Bipolaricaulota bacterium | reverse complement strand
CCACCCTGATCTGGCGCGAAGGCCCGGAATTCCTGGGGGTCCAATCAGAAGAGGAGCTGCTGGAAGCGGATAGGTTCCTGATCTATGACCCCCCCTATTTCCTGCTTTCGGTGCAGACGCCTTCTGGCCGGGCGGTGCTGCGGGGACAGGGCACCCAAGCTCAACTCATCGTGGGCGGGGACACGGATATCCTGCTCCCCCCACCCCCGGAGTTCTTCTCCCTCCTCGACGCCTTGGGCCTTACGCCCCAGGAGGAGACCATAGAGCTTCAGGTATACCAAGTGCCGCTCAAGCTCCCGCGGGTCCCAGAGGGCTCCGCCCTGGACCCGGTGCTGTGGGCGCTGGTGAACCACCCGGACTGGCTGGGGTTCGCGCGTGACTACGGGTTGGAGCTGTGCGGGCTGCGGGTGCGGGTGACGGCGGAGGTGGAGGGGCAATTGGCCCAGACATTCGAGCCCTACATCGCCTCCTCCTCCGATGGGCTGGTGGAGCTGCTGGTCCCCATCCCGCTCCTGCCCGAGCTGGGGGCCGACCCGGCGGCGGTGTCGGTGCGACCGCCGTACGTGCCGCATCCGGCCGGGGGGTGATGACGATGAGAAAGCTCTTTTCCTTGGCTGTTGGCGTCCTTTTGCTCGGGGGCTTGGCCATGGCCCAGGTACGCATCGGCGCCCTCAGCGAGGACGTGGGCCAGTGGCAAGCCGTGGTGGGGCGGGCCCAAGCGGCCGGCCTCAAAGCCGAACTCCAGGGCTATTCCGAATCCGCCCTGTATCAGCAGGTTTACCTATGGGGCGCCTTCGGTCGGGCCGTGGTGGACCTGGTGGAGGTGCCGCTGGACTGGCTTCCCCAGGTGTGGAACCGACTGCTTGATCTCTCACCCTATGAGCAGGAACTGGCGGCCCAAGGGGTGGAGGTGTACCGGTACGCCGGGCGGGCGGTGGGGGCGGTCCTCCCCTGGCGGCAGGACGCAGTGGCCGCGGTTTTGCTGCGGTCCCCCCGGGCCGGGGAGGCCGTGGAGTTCCTCTTTTTCCTGGGGGAAGTGGCGACTGCCGCCACGCCCGCCCCCACCGGCTCTGTGCCGGTGCCGTTGCGGCTGGGGCCGATCACCATCGCTAAAGCCGAGCTGAACCTGCCCGGGGTGGATGGCTCGCTGGAGATCCTGGCCCAGGCCATGGCGCAAGCCCTCCCCCAGGGGTTGGTGGCGGCCCTGTCGCAGGCCCCGGAGCCGGTCAGGACCGCGATCACCACGGTGGCGGCGATGTTCGGGATCCCCTTGAGCCCGGATGGGACCAGCGTGCAGTTGGTGGTGGAGTGGCAGGGGGGGCCGGCCCCCCTGGCCGCCGGGGCACGGGAGCAGACCCGCTCCCCGGGCGGACTCTCCCTGGTGACCGTGCCCCTGTCCCAGCTCGGCGACTTCCTGTCCTCCATGGCCGGGCGGGCCCTCATCCGCCCCCCCTACATCCCCATCCCGCTGGCGGTGAGCGAGGGGGCGAGCCTGGTGGGGGCGAGCGCCTTCCATGCCCAGGGGATCAGCGGGGTCGGGGTCAAGATCGCCGTCATCGACGTTGGCTTCCAGGGGCTGGCCGCTTCCCAAGCCCGGGGGGACCTGCCCTACTCGCTGGTCACCCGCGACTTCACCGGCACCGGCATCGAAACCGGCTATTACCACGGCACCGCGGTGGCGGAGATCATCTACGACATCGCCCCGGGGGCCAGCCTGTATCTCATCAAGATCGGAAACGAAGTGGACCTGGATAACGCCATCAGCTACTGCATCTCCCAAGGGGTGGACATCATCAACCATTCCCTGGGCTGGTACAACACCAACTTCTACGATGGGACCGGCGTGGTTGGGGATATCGTGCGCCGGGCCACGGCGGCCGGCATCCTGTGGGTCCAGGCGGCGGGGAACGACGCCCGGAAGCACTGGGAGGGCTATTTCTCCGACACCGACGCCGACGGTTGGCTGGACACCGAGCTCACCTTCACCGCCTCCGCCGGGGACAACTCCCTCTTGTACCTCACCTGGGACGGCTGGCCCCAGACCTCCGACGACTATGACCTTTACCTTTACGGCCCGGATGGGACCCTGGTGGCCTCCTCCACCAAGACCCAAGGGGGCAGCGAGGAGCCCACCGAGCGGGTGTCGGTGACCCTGCCCCAGTCGGGCACCTATCGGATTAGGATCCAGCTCGCCTCGGGCGGCCCAAAGAAGCTGGAGCTGTTCTCCATCTACCAGGAGCTCTACCCCTATGTGAGCTCCTCCAGCATCCCGGCGCCGGGGAACGCGGCCGAGGCCCTGGCGGTGGCGGCCATCCACTGGGATCAGTACACCTCCGGCCCGGCGGCGGACTACTCCTCCCGCGGGCCCACGGGCGACGGCCGCCAAAAGCCGGACCTTTCCGCCCCGGACAACGTCACCACCGGCGTGCCCTACTATGCCCCCTTCCCCGGCACCTCGGCGGCGGCGCCACATGTGGCCGGGATCGCCGCCCTGCTCCTCTCCGAGGACCCAGCACTCACCTTAAGCCAGCTTAGGTCCCGGCTGCTGGCCCAGTGCGTGGCCATGGGCGATCCAAACACCTACGGGGCGGGCCGCCTGGAGGCGGCCCCGCAAGGGCCGACCCCCCTGCCGGACCTGGTGATCCAGGACATCTCCTATTCGCCCGCCAACCCCACCCTGGGGAGCACCGTCACGTTCCAGGTGACCGTGAGAAATCAGGGGAGCGCCGCAGCGGCGGCCTTCTCCGTCTCCTTCGCCGGCCAGGTGAAGAACGTCTCCTCCCTGGCGGCCGGGGCCAGCACCACGTTGAGCTTCACCGCCACCCTCACCACCAGCCCCCAGACCTTCACCGCCACCGCCGATCCCTACGGGCAGGTGTCCGAGTCCGATGAGGCCAATAACCAAGGGCAGGTGACGGTGACCGGGCAGGTGGCCCTGCCGGACCTGGTGATCCAGGACATCTCCTACTCGCCGGCCAACCCCACCCTGGGGAGCACGGTGAGCTTCCAGGTGACCGTGAGAAATCAGGGCGGCAGCCCGGCCGGCGGGTTTTATCTGCGCCTTTCCGGGGCGGCCGGGCGGCAGAACGCCTACATCTCAGGACTGGGGGCCGGAGCTTCCCACACCGTTACCCTGTCCCTGCCCCTGTCCACCAGCCCGGAGACCTTCACCGCCACCGCCGATTACCTGGGCCAGGTGGCCGAATCCGACGAGGGCAATAACACCGGGCAGGTGACCATCACCGCCGCCGCAGCGGCCCTGTCGATCCGGGTGCGGCTGGACCGGGCCAGCTACCAAGTGGGGGATCCGGTGCGGATCACGGTGGAGCTCTCCCGGGCTGCTTACGTGTACCTGGTGGAGCTGAACCCGGCCGGACGGGCGATCCTGGTGTTCCCCAACTGGTGGAAGCGGGATCCCCTGCTTCCCGCCGGCACCACCGTGCTGCCACGGGCGAGCTACACCATCCAAGCCTCCGAACCCACCGGGAGCGAGACCCTGCATGCCTTCGCGTCCCAAGTCGCCATCCCCTACTTCCCCACCGGCTTTTCCAGCCCCGGCTTCCCGGTGCTTTCCGCAAACGGTTCCTGGTTCCTGTCCCAGGTACGGGCCTGGCTGTCCGCGAACGT
>DQVA01000183.1 GCA_015661965.1 Candidatus Bipolaricaulota bacterium | reverse complement strand
GTTCACCACCGTCCCCTCCGGGGCCACGATCCCCATCGGCCGCCACGCCCCGGCGTTCGGGGGGAGTTCCGGGTCCAGCACCGCCTTCAGGGCGTAGAAGGACGCCGAGGCGGTCACCGCCAGAGGCGCGTTCACCGGGGATCCCACCTGCGGCGAGCTCCCCGAGAAGTCGAGGACCACCTCCTCCCCCCGCACCTCCAGGCGCAACCGCACGACGATGCCCTCATCGAGGCAGTCCTCGAACCCGTAAACGCCGTCCGGAACCGCCCGGATGGCGGCCCGCATCCTCCGCTCGGCGTAACGGGCGAGTTCCCGATAGAGGGCGAAAAGCGTCTCCACCCCCAGGCTCCCGGCCAGGGCGGAGAGGCGCCGGATCCCGGTCTCCACCGCCGCCCGCTGGGCCCGGAGGTCCCCCTCCCGCTCCCAGGGGGTGCGCACGTTGGCGAGGATCAGGGCGAGGAGGTCCCGGTCTAGTTCCCCCTTTCGCCAGAGCTTCACCGGCGGGATGCGTAGCCCTTCCTGGTAGATCTCGGTGGCCGCGGCGGGGAGGCTCCCCGGGGTCATGCCGCCCACATCGGCGTGGTGGGCCCTTGTGGCCGCGAACCCGATGAGCTCCCCCCCGTGGAAGACCGGGGCGACGAAGGTGATGTCCGGGAGGTGGGCCCCGCCCCGGAAGGGGTCGTTGAGGACCGCCACGTCCCCGGGCGCCCACTCGGAAAATGTTTCCAATACCGCCCGCACCGAGAACGGCATCGCCCCAAGATGCACCGGGATGTTTTCCGCTTGGGCCACGAGGTCGCCTTCCGGGCCGAAGAGCGCCGAGGAGCAGTCCCGCCGCTCCTTGATGTTGGGGGAATAAGCCGTGCGGATGAGAGCCGCCGACATCTCCTCCGCGATCCCCGAGAGGGCGTTCCCCACCACAGCCAGGGTTATCGGGTCCATCAGACCTCCAGGATCAGGTTACCGTACCCGTCCACATATGCCCGGGCGCCGGGGGGGACGAGAGAGGTGGACTCCTCGCCCTCCACCACCGCTGGGCCACGGAGCTCGGCCCCGGCCGGGAGCTTTTCCCGGGCGTAAACCCGCGTCTTGTGCCAACCGTACTCGCCGAAGTAGAGGGACCTCCGTTCGATGAGGGCATCCTCCGGGCTCCCCCCGGAACGGCGCCTGGGGAGTTCGGGTTTCTCCGTCTCGCCAACGGCGGTGAGCCTGAGGTTCACCAGCTCCACCGGCTCCCCGGGGACGGAGTAACCGTAGCGCCGCGCGTGCTCCCGGTGGAACCTCTCCCGGAGCTCCCCCAGATCCCCCTCGGTGATACGTCGGTCCGGGAGGGGAAGGGTCAACTCGAAGGCCTGCCCCCGGTAGCGCAGGTCCGCCGCGGGGAGGAACTTCATCGCTCCGGGGGCCACCCCCTCGGCCCTCAACAGCTCCTCCGCCTCCCGGCGGAAATCGGAGAGGATCCCGTTCACCCGGTCCGGGGAGATCCCGTCCAGGGGTGCCACTAAGGAGCGGACGAAGGTGTGGACGAGGTCCGCCGAGAGGAGCCCCAACGCCGAGAGGACCCCGGCCCGGGCCGGCACCAACACCCGGGGGATCCCCAGCTTCCGCGCCAGCGACGCCCCGTGCAGGGGGCCGGCCCCGCCGAAGGCCACCAGGGCGAACTCCCGCGGATCGTGGCCCCGCTCCACCGAGATCACCCGGATGGCCCGCTC
>DQVA01000167.1 GCA_015661965.1 Candidatus Bipolaricaulota bacterium | reverse complement strand
GGTGGTGAACTTACAGGACCGTTGGTGGAGGAGGCCGGTGCCGACGGTGAGGGCTAAAAGCTATGAGCTTTTGCAGATCTTCACTATGCGATACGGGCTTGCGGAGGACCTCGATGCTATACACAATTTTTAGGGTAAGTCTCACACGTCCGGGTTGGCCTGTACCCGGGCGAACAACTCTGCATCGGTAAGGGCGTAGGCGAAAAGGTCAAGTTCCCCGGCCTCGATCATGGCGATGGCCGTTGGAGCGTCGGCCACCTCTTGGAAGATCACCTCATCCACCCAAGCCCCTGTCTGACCGAAGACCACCAAGCCAACCAGCAGACTGAGCACTACACTAAATGCTACCTTCACGTGTTCCTCCTTTTCTCCTTCCTGCCCTTGAAGAGTGCTCCCGGTTACCACCTCCTTGCGGTTGTCCGTCTCAAACCACGCATCCCGTGGTGGTTTATTATAGCATGGCCCTGGGCAGTTGTGTACTTCCCAAGGGGGGGCGCCCTGCGCCGTTGACTTGAGGTTTGGGGACAAGCTATAATTCAGGTGTCGACGCAAAAACCGCCCTGGAAGGGCCGAAAAGGAGGCCGCAGATGGAGATCCTCAAGGTCGCGTCCAGTTCCAACCCCAATGCGGTGGCCGGTGCCATTGCCGGTGCCCTGGAGAACGACGGGATCGTGGAGGCACACGCCATCGGAGCCGGTGCCGTGAACCAAGCCGTCAAGGCCATCGCCATCGCCCGTCGCCTGGTGGAGCGGGAAGGGGAAGCGGAGCTCAAGGTGGTGCCGGGGTTCATAGACGTGGAGATCGGAGGCGAGGTCAAGACCGGTCTTCGCTTCGTAATCGAGAAGTAAATGCAACTCGAGGCCCGTGCCCGGGCCGCCATCTCCCAAGCCCTGAGGCGCTTGGGGGTGGACTGCCCTGCCGACTTGCCGCTGGAACGGCCCCGCCCGGAGTTCGGAGACCTGTCAACCCGGGTCGCGTTCCCTTTGTCCCGGCAGCTGGGGCGGCCTCCCCAGGAGATCGCCAGCGAACTGGCCGCCGCGCTCCAAGGGCATCTGGACTTCGCTGCAGTGAAGGCTGTAGGGGGGTTCCTGAACTTGCAGTTCACCCCGGCGGCCTTGCACGAGGTGCTACAGGAGATCCTGCGGCAGGGGGGAGACTACGGGCGGCAGGATCTGGGACGGGGACGCCACTTGCAGGTGGAGTTCGTGTCCTCCAACCCTACCGGCCCCTTGACAGTAGGACACGGTCGCCAAGCCGCGCTAGGGGACGTGATCGCGGCGCTTTTCTCCGAGCTGGGCTGGCGGGTCACCCGGGAGTATTACCTGAACGACGAGGGCAAGCAGATCGACCTCTTGGCCCAGTCCCTATGGGCCCGCTACCGGCAAGCCCTGGGGGAGGAGGCGGCTATCCCCGAGGGGGGCTACCAGGGGGATTACCTCATCCCCATCGGAGAGGAGCTGGCCCAAGGCTGGGGGGATCGCTATCCCCAGTTCGACGAGGCCGCCCGGGTGGCGTTCAGGAAGGCAGCGGTGGGCCGCATGATGCGCCTCATCGAGGAGGACCTGGAGGCATTTGGGGTCCGGTTCGACGTGTGGACGAGGGAAGGTGACCTGCACCGGCGGGGCCTGGTGCGGGAGACCCTAGAGGAGCTGAGGCGGCGCGGAGCCACCTACGAGAAGGAGGGGGCGGTATGGCTTAGGTCCACCGACTATGGCCTTTCACGTGACCCGGTCCTGATCCGCTCCGACGGCACCCCCACCTACCTGATGGTGGACATCGCCTACCACGTGGACAAGTTCCGCCGCGGTTTTGTCAAGGTGATCGACGTCCAGGGGGCGGACCACGCCGAAGAGCAGCAGCAGGTGAAACTGGCCCTGCGGCTGTTGGGGCTCCCAGAGGGTTTCCTGGAATATTGCGTGCACCAGTTCGTCACTTTGAAGGGTCGGGAAGGGCTGGAGCGGATGTCCACCCGTGCCGGCCACTTCATCCGCCTAGGGGACTTGATCCGGGAGCTGGGGCGGGACGTGGTACGTTACTTCATGGTCCGGAGAAAACCGGAGAGCCACCTGGTCTTCGACTACGAGCTTGCCAAGAAGACCAGCATGGACAATCCCGTCTACTACGTACAATACGCCCACACCCGCATCGCCTCCATCTTCCGGGAGGCGGGAAAGTCTGCGACGCGTGACGCGTTAGGCGTGACTGGAGTAGATTTGTCTTTGTTGACCGATCCCAACGAGCTCGCCCTGATCAAGGAACTGGACCGGTTCCCGGAGGTCATCGTCCAGGCGAGCCGTTTTGCGCCACATCTTTTGTGTGAGTATTTGGAGGGGATAGCGGCTCTGTTCCACCCTTATTACGCTCGGGTGCGGATCCTGGGCCAGGGGGAGGCCACCCCGGCCCGGCTGGCGTTGCTTTTGGGGGTGCAGCTGGTCCTCAAGCGGGGCCTGGCCATCCTGGGGGTGTCCGCCCCAAAGGAGATGTAGATGGCGATCTGGGAGCGTCTCCGCCAGGGCCTATCCCGCACCCGAGAGGGGTTCCTTGCCCCCCTGGAGGCGATGGTCAAGGAGCGGGGGGGATTGGATGCGGAGGCACTGGAGGAGATCGAGGATCTGCTCATCGCCGCCGACGTGGGCCCGGAGGCGGCGGGGGAGTTGGTGGCCCGGCTACGGGCCGGGCTTGACAAGGGGGCGGTGAGTTGGGACCAGGTCCAGGCCGCGCTGGAGGAGGAGGTGGCGGAGCTCCTCGCCGGGGCCGAGGTGGATTGGACCCCGCCCGAGGCCCGCCCGGGGGTGCTGCTGTTCGTGGGGGTGAACGGTTCCGGGAAGACCACCACCTGCGCCAAGGTGGGGTGGATGCTGAAACGGCAAGGGCTCCGGGTGCTGTTCGCGGCCGCGGACACCTTCCGGGCCGCGGCCATCGACCAGCTCACCCAATTGGGCGACGAACTTGGGGTGGAAGTGATCGCCCATCGGCCCGGGGCGGATCCCGGGGCGGTGGTGCACGACGCCCTCGCCCATGCCGGAAGCAAGGGGTATGATTGCGTTCTGGTTGACACGGCCGGGCGCTTGCAGACCAAGCGCCCGCTCATGGAGGAGTTGGGCAAGGTGCGCCGGGTAGTGGAGAAGCTCGCCGGCCGGCCCCCGGATGAGCGGATCTTGGTGGTGGATGCCACCGTGGGCCAGAATGCCATCTCCCAGGCGGAGCTCTTCCACGAGGCGGTGGAGCTGACCGGCCTGGCGATAACCAAACTGGATGGGTCCGCCAAGGGTGGCGCGGTGATCCCCATCTGGCGGGCCTTGGAGATCCCGATCCTGTGGATCGGGCTAGGTAAGGGACTCGCGGACATAGCGCCGTTCCGGGCCCGGGAGTTCGCCCAGGCCCTGCTCAGGAGGTGAGGATGGACAAATTCGTGTACCTGTTCGGCGGGGGGAAGACCGATGGAAGCGCCGAGATGAAGGAGCTCCTCGGAGGGAAGGGGGCTAATCTCGCGGAGATGGCGCGCCTCGGGATCCCTGTCCCCCCGGGGTTCACCATCACCACCGAGGTATGTCGCTACTACACGGAACACGCCGGGGAATATCCCCAGGGCCTTGAGGATCAGGTGCGGGAGGGGGTAAAGCACCTGGAGGAAGCTACTGGTCGGAAGTTCGGCGACCCTAAAGCTCCCTTGCTGGTTTCGGTGCGATCCGGGGCGCCGGTATCCATGCCCGGGATGATGGACACCATCCTCAACTTGGGCCTGAACGACGTGTCGGTTAAGGGACTGGCGGGGAAGACCACCCCCCGCTTCGCCTACGACGCCTACCGGCGGCTCCTTTCCATGTATGGGTCGGTGGTGCTGGGGGTGAGGGACGAGGGCGGGGCCGGGGTGGATCCGTTCGACGCCGCCATGGAGGCCCTCAAGGAAGAGCGAGGGGCGGCCTCGGACCTGGACCTGACCGCCGAGGACCTAGCCGAGCTCGTGGAACGCTACAAGGAGATCATCCGCCGGGCGGGAAAGGACTTCCCCCAGGACCCCTGGCAGCAGCTGTGGGGGGCCATCGGGGCGGTGTTCTCCTCCTGGAACAACGAGCGGGCCCGTATCTACCGCCGGCTCAACCGCATCCCCGATACCTTGGGCACCGCCGTAAACGTGCAGGCCATGGTGTTCGGCAACCTGGGCGAGAACTCCGGCACCGGGGTTGCGTTCACCCGTGACCCCGCTACCGGGGAGAACCGGTTCTACGGCGAGTACCTCCTGAACGCCCAGGGCGAGGACGTAGTGGCCGGGATTCGCACCCCCAAGCCCATCGCGGAGCTGGAGCGGGAGATGCCCGAGGTATACAGGCAGCTCCTTGCGGTGCGGGAGAAGCTGGAGCGCCATTACCGGGACATGCAAGACATCGAGTTCACCATCGAGGAGGGCAAGCTGTATCTTTTGCAAACCCGGGCCGGCAAGCGCACCGGCTTCGCCGCGGT
>DQVA01000115.1 GCA_015661965.1 Candidatus Bipolaricaulota bacterium | reverse complement strand
CGAACTGGGCGATCCAGCTCCCGAAGAGGGACGCCTGTTGGCCGGCCCAGATGGTGAAAAACCGCGCCTTCCAGTTACGTCCGGGGTCGGAGTTCACAGTGCATGCCCTCCATGACGTAGAGCTTTTCGAAACCCAGCCGCTCGCAGCCTGCGAGGAGGGCGGCGTTGCGTTCGTCCGCCCGGGTGAGCAGCCGTGGGCAGCCCAGCTCCCGGGCCCGCCGCAGCGCGAGGGAGAGGAGCGCCTCCTCCACCCCCTTCCCCCTCCCTTCCGGGAGCAGGGAAATCCGGACGGCGGCGGCACCCCGTTCCCGAAACTGGGCGTTGAACGTGTATATCCCGATCCAGCGGCCTCCGCGCAGTACCGCATATTGCTCCCGCACCCCGGGCTGCCGCCGGGCCAACGGCTGCAGATACCAGGGGGGGAGCTGTGGGGGGCCGTAGACCTCCGCCGACTGGGGTTCCAGGGAGGCATGGATAAGCTGGGCTGCCTGGGGGTCCAACAGGGGAATTCGCTTGAGGGCGTGGCCCTTGGGGAGGGGGATCTCCTCCCCCGCGGGGGGCTCGCGCAGCAAGTGCACCTCCCGCTCGAAGTAGGCAAAACCAAGCGATTCATAGAGGCCTTTGGCCGGGACGTTTTCCTCCAGCACGTGCAGGATGGCCCGCCGGCCCCCGTGGGCCCTGATCACCCCCAGGGCCTGCTCCATGATGGCCCGACCGTAGCCCCGCCTGCGATGCCCCGGGGCCACCATCACCGTGCCGATGTACCAGGCCCTCCGCTCCCGGTTGAGCGACAGCGCGGCCACGAGTTCCCCGTCCACCTCGCCCACGAGAAACAGGGCGAACGGCTTCCGGGTCACGTGTTGGATCAGCTTCAATACCCCATAGAGCTTGAGCTGCTTTCGCACCGTCCCCGGATCGAACCCCACCACCTCCAGCTCCCGGGGGAACGAATCCCGAACCAGCTTCAGCAGCCGCTCAACGTCCCGGCGCTTGAGCTCCCGCACTGCCAGCTTGGATGAGCCCATCCTCTCACCCTTCCCGATCACCACTCCTCGAAGAACCGCTTGAGCTCCTCTTTGATACGTCTCCCGATCTCCCCAGGCTCCACTTTGTGGGGCCGCCGGGGCGAAAGGAACCCCATCCAGAAGGTGAGGATCGCCGCCAAGAAAAGGAGCCCCGCCGCTTGCCAGTAGGTTATCGGCTTAAGGAGCCCGAAATAGCCCACCACCAGCCGGTTGAAGACCAGTTGGAACGCCCAAGCAAACAGGAAGAACAGCCCCACCTCCAGGCCAAACAGCTCATCCCAGCGAAAGCCGAGAAGTCCGAACAGGGAGCGGGCAAGTCCCCAGCCGCTCCAAGCGAAAAGCATCATAAACAGGAACAGCAGGCTGGCCGCCTGCCAGTAGCTCAAGGGCGCCAGCAGGCCGAAATGGCCCACCACGATGGCGTTGAACAGCATCTGCACCACCCACGAAAAGAAGAAAAACGCCGCCGCACCGGCCGGGGAAAATTGACTTCTGCTTAGCTTCATCGTTTCCTCCTTCATGCCCTAGTGGGCCTTTATCGAAATGTCACCGCTTCCGGCCTTTACCTCGACGGAGGAGGCAGCCTGGGGCGAGGGGGGAAAATCGCTTTCCACCTCGCCGAACTCGCTTTCTGCCGCCAGGCGGAACTCGGTCCCCCGGGGCAGAACCAGCTCCACGTCCCCGGAGCCGGTCCGCAGCCGCCAGGTCTTTCCGGAAGGGAGGTCTGAGTCCAAGTGGATGTCACCGCTTCCGGTCCTCACCTCCACATCGCCGGAAATCCCCCTCAGGGCCAAATCCCCGGAGCCAGCCATCACCTGGAGATCGCCGGCCACCCCCCGCACCCGCACATCTCCACTCCCGGTTTTTATCTTCACGTCGTCACCAACCTCCTCTACGTAAACGTCCCCCGAGCCGGTGGTGATCCCCAGCTCCCCTTCGATCCCCTTGACCTCCGCGTCACCGGAGCCGGTTTTTATGTCCGCCTCGCCGCCGATCCTTTCCAGGACGACTTCACCGGAACCGGTGTGGGCGATCACCGGGCCTGATATCCCTTGGATCCCGATGTCCCCGGAGCCGCTCTCCACCCGGGCCTCAGTGTGTGGGGGTACCTCGATTTGATAATCAATCCACACCCCCTCGAAGAAGGCCCCCAAGATGCTGGGGGCGAGCTTGGCAGCGTATTTTTCCAGGTCCCCCACCCGGATCTCCCTGCCCCGCACCTCCACGGGAGGGGATTCCCGGAGGAGCTGGGCTAGCCTCTCGGCCCGGGCCTGGGGGACCGCCCGCACGGAGAAGCGGCCCTCTATCCTCACCTTCCCCCGGGGGCCGGCCCGGACCTCCACGTCCCCGGCCCCGGGGGTTACCCAAAGCTCCACCGGCTCTTCTACCGCTTGTTCCCAGAAGAACTGACCCTCCAGGTTCCCCATCACTCCTCCTCCCCCGGTTCCCCACCCTCGTCCCAGTACTGCCAATACAGCAGCCTTCGCCTCCGGGGCCACAGGGCCCGCCGCACAGGCCAGCTGACCACCGCCGCCAAGCCGGCCAGGGCCACGGCCAGGAGGGCCAAGGGAACCACCGCGAACACTATCCCCACCACCAGTACCACGATGGGCACGGCGATGGCCAGTCCCAGGAGGGCCCCGGCAACGCCTATGGCCCCGCCCATGGCCCCCATCACGCTTCCCAGAACCGTCCTGATCACCAAACCGGGGGTCCATACAAGCAGCACGTACGAGGAGACAACAAGTTTCCGCAGCGGCCTGGGCAGCCTCCCCAACTTCAGCTCCACCTTCTCCGGATAGTTCACCCCCGCACCTCCTCCTTCACCTGGGAATCTGGGTGGACCTCCAGGGACTCCTCGTACTCCACCCGGTCGATGAGACAGCCGGGGCCGATGTGGATTTTCTTGCCCCGGACCAGCTTGGCTTGGGTTCCCTCGAGGTACACTTCGTCCCCCTCGATGGTGGAAACCTGTAGGGTCCCCCGCTTGCGGAAGAAGGGGAGGCCAAGTTCTTCCAGGAGGCCGCTGCGGGAACGGCGCTTGATCTCGATGGTCTCACCGCCGATCTCCCGCACGAAGCTGGCGTCCTCCAAACGCATCTCCACCCGATCGGCCGCCAGAAGCTCGGTGACGGTGGTGATCCCGGCCAAGCTCACCAAGTCAGCTTCCAGGCTGCCCTCCACCTTCAGGCCCCCTCCACTCCGGAAGTAGCTGGCCTTCACGTTCCCCTCTATCTTCAGGATGCCGGCGACCCGCACCTCTTTGGCCACAAGCTCGGCCTCCACCTTGCAGGCCCCGGAGCAGTGAAAGGACTCCGCCTCCACCGGGCCCTCGAAGCGGCCGGTGCCCGAGACCACGATCTCCCGCACCTTGGCCGCCCCCTCCACCTTGCCCGCTCCGGCGATGCGGAGTTCCTCCGCCACCAGATCCCCCTCCACCTTCCCGGAGCCGGAGATCTTCACGGTGTGGTACTCCCCCCCGGCCACCTTGCCGGCCCCGGCTATGGACACACTCCTCTTTTCCATCAGTTCACCTCCAAGTTATGTCCCGAGCTCCTGTTTCACCTGCTCCACCAGCCGCTCCAGGTCCAGGCGGACCAGCACCCGGGATTCCGGGTCCACCTCCAAGGGCTCCTTCCCCGCCACGGCGAAGCAGATGTGGGCGGAGAAGCCTTCCCCGGCCAGGGTTTTCTCGGCCAGGAGGAGGGTGTGACCGCTGGGGGAGCGGATGGGCTTCTCCAAGCGGCGGGTAAGCTCCACCAGCAGCCGGGCCTGATGTAACTTTGTTTTGTTACGCAGGGCGGCCGCCCCGGCGGCCAGGGCCACCAGCTCGGCGAACGTATACCCCCCCTCCTTCCACAGGAGCTCCCGCCCCTCCCGGCCGATGGCCGGGAGGGACACGGGATCCTCGTGGATGACCTCCTCCGGTGCCACCTCGGGGGACAGGAGCCGCACCAGTTCTTCCAGGGAATGCTCCTCCTTCAATTTCAGGATCTCCTCGATCCGCCGGAGGATCTTCTCCTTGGGGAAGAAGGTCTCCTGGCCGGTGAAGGTGGAGCGGCGGATGAACCAGGCCTCGGGGATCAACCCCAGCCTTTTCCAGCGATACAGCTGCCCGTAGGAGATCCCCGTCTCCTTGAGGACTTCCTTTTTGGATATCAACTCCATCAGCCGGTGGCCCTGAGGGTGCGGCCGACCAGGGCCTGGAGTTCCTCCCGGGGGAGGGCCTTCATGGCCCGGGACAGGGTCCGCTCCAGCTCCCGCCTGACACGGGCCTCCTGGAGTTGGGCGCCCAGTCGGCGCCGTCGCTCCGCCGCGGCCTGGAGCAGCCGGTGCTGCTCCAGGGCCAACCTCTCCGCTGCGAACCAGTCGTAAGGCATATCGACCTCCTCACGACCAGCATAACATAACACTGTTACAAAGTCAAGGGGGGGGCGGGTCCGCCCCCGGAAAGGCCGATCTGAACTGGAGAACGATGCCTTGCAAGCGGGCCCGCCGGGGCGTCAGCGGGCCACCACTGACACCCCCTCCACCAACAGGGGCGGCACCTGGGCGAGGCCCCACACCCACTCCGGCTCCCCGCCGATCTCCTTGAGGCCATCCTTCAGGACCTCGTAGACGTTGCCGGCGATCATGGTGTTCTTGACCCGGCCGATCACCCGGCCGTCCTTGACCGCAAACCCGGTGCTCACGTTGTTGGAGAAGGCGCCGGACTGGATGTTCCCCTGCCCCAGCCCCAGCAAGTCGACCACGATCAGCCCCTCCTTCATCCCGGCGATGAGCTCCTCCAGGGTCCCCGCCCCGGGCTGGATAACGGTGTTACGTAGACTGGGGGAAGGGGGGGAGCGGAAGCCGGTGCCGCGCAGGAGCCCGCCCCGGAGCCCGGAGCCGGTGGACCCGGTCCCGGCCAGCGCCGCCGCCCGCAGATCGTAGAAGAAGTTTTTCACCACCCCTTCCTCAGCCAAGGGCAGCCTGCCGGTGGGCACCCCCTCGTCATCGAAGGAGCGGGTCCCGGGGGCGTAGGGGAGGCGGCCATCGTCCACCAGGGTGAAGCGGGGATCGAAAGCCCGTTCCCCCAGCCGATCCTTCAGGGGGGAAGTGCCCATGACCACCGACATCCCGGAGAAGCCCAGCATCAGGGGGAGGAGGAGCACCAACGTGCCTTTGGGGACGAACAGCACCGGCGGTCGCCCCTGGGGGGTGGGCACCACCCGCTCCCCCCACCGCAGGTAACGCAGGCACTCGGCCACCAGCGTCTCGGGCTTCAAATCCCCCCGGCGGCGCACCGTCCGCGATACCCACACCAGGTAGATGTCCCCCTCCCGGACCCACTGGGCCTCCAGCCCCATGGACAAGCTGGAGCGGGCCTCGACGAGCTCTCCGCCGGAGGTATTGGCGAGCCGCACCGTCACCTTCCCCCGCCAGAGGTGGGCGTCCACGATCACGTCGGGGAACTCCTCTTTTACGGCCCGCACCGCCTCCTCCCCCCAGGAGATGAGCTCCTCCGGCGGGACCTTCAGGGTCTCCTCGTCCAGCACCGCGGCAGCGCCATCCCCCTTAAGCTCCGGGAAGGAAAACGGGGCCGGGTCGCCGTATTCGGCCGAGGCCAGGGCGGCCGCCAC
The DNA here is from genome assembly GCA_015661965.1 of Candidatus Bipolaricaulota bacterium. Lineage (GTDB taxonomy): Bacteria > Bipolaricaulota > Bipolaricaulia > Bipolaricaulales > Bipolaricaulaceae > UBA3574. The sequence goes on along the minus strand of DQVA01000115.1, from coordinate 5,908 downwards.
CAGGGACTCCTCTTCCTCCCCGGCGGTGGAGGCGAACCCCAATTTGCCGTCCACGATCACCCGCAGGGCCCGGCCCAGGACCTCCCGCGCCCCCACCTTCTCGATCTCCCCACCGCGGAAGGAGACCTCCACCCCCTCCCGCAGCTCCTGGTAAAGCTCCGCGGACTGGGCGACAGTCGCCGCCCGCTCCAAGATCCCCATCACCTACCTCCTATGATCACGTCGCGGATCCGGACGTGCGGCGCCCCGTCGGTGACCGGCAGCGGTGACTGCCCCCCCTTGCCGCAGCCCCCGGCCCCGCCTTTGAGCTGGAAGTCGCTCCCGAGCTGCTCTATGTTCCTCAGGGTGTCGAACACGTTGCCGGTGAGCACCACGTCCCGCAGCATCTCCCCCAGCTCCCCCCCTTTTATCTCGTAGGCGTACTGGGCGGAGAAGGTGAACTGCTCGAACTCGGTCTGGCCGCCGAACGCCCCTTTGGCGTAGATGCCGTAGTCGATCCCCTTGAGCAGCTCCTCGAAGGAGGCCTCCCCGGGCTCGATGTAGGTGTTGCGCATCCGCACGATGGGCTCGTGTTCCCAGGACACGGCCCGGGCGTTCCCGGTGGGTGCCATGCCCGTCTTGGCCGCGGTGGCCCGGGAGTGCATGAGCCCGGCCAACACCCCCTCCTTGATCAGGTGGATCTTCCGGCGGGGCACCCCCTCGTCGTCGTAGGGGGCGTTCCCCCGCCGACCGGGGATGAAGCCGTCCTCCACCACGTTCAGGGCCTCCACCCCGAACCGCTTCCCGAGCTGCATCACCTTCCGCATGGGCTCGTTCTTGAGGAGGAAATCCGCCTCGCAGATGTGGCCGAACGCCTCGTGGATGAACACCCCGGCCAGCTCTTGATCCAGGACGACCGTGTACTTGCCGCCCTGCACGGGCTTGGCCGAGAGCAGCTCCACCGCCCGTCTGGCCACCGCCTCCGCCTTCTCCTCCAGGCCCAGGGCCAGCTCATAGCCGGCCGCCTCCCCCACGGTCTCGAACGCCTGCTGCACATCGCCGTCCTCCCTCGCCACCGCCAGGAGGAGCACCGTGACGTCGGGGATCCGCTGCTCCAGGTAGGTGCCCTCTGTATTAGCGTAGTAGACGTGCCGGATGGAGTCGGTGTACCGGACCGAGGAGGAAACGATCTTGGGGGAATGGTTCAGGATGAGCTTGTTGTAGCCCTCCACCAGCTTGCGTTTCTCCTCCAGTGGGATCTCCCGGAAGTCGTTTTCCAGCGCGGGCAGGAACTTATCCTGGACCGGCGGGACCTCCGCCAGCCGGATGGGGTCCCGCACCCGGCGGGCGGCGGCCCGGGCGAGCCCGGCGGCCTCCTTCAATTTTTCGCCGATCTGGTCCGGGGCGGTGAACACCGCCAACCCCCACGCCCCGTCCACCAGGGCCCGCACCACCCCCCCCGCCTCCCGGGAGCGCTCCAGCGTCAACAGCTGATCCCGCTGGAAGGCAACCCGGGACCGCTCCACGGCCTCCCAGCGGATCTCGGCGTAGTCGGCCGGGCACTTCCTCAGCGCCTCCTCGAAATTGGCTTCCATAGATCCTCCTTTGTTAAGCATTTTAACCTGTCGGGACAGGAAAACCTGGCTTCTTGTGAGCGGGCGACTCGCCGGCGGGGCCCTTTGGCTCACTGCCAGCGGTAATGCACATCACGGACCTTGCCCCCAGGGCGGGGCTATAATGCCTCAAAAGGAGGCGGCGATGAAACGACTTTTGCTGCTGGCGATGTTGGCCCTGGGGGTCTCGACTTGGGCGGCCACCATCCAATTCGACCCGGCCCCGGTGCCGCTCAAGGGCACCTTCCGGGTGCGCGTGGCCGGGATACAGGCCGCAACCGGGGACGTGGTGGTGGTGAACGTAAACACCGGGGAGTTGGTGCGGGTGCCCTTGAAGCCCGGGGACGGGCGACTGGTGTCAGAGGAGATCTACGCCCTGCGGGATTGCGACCAGATACCCCCGGAGGCGCAATACGTGCTCCACGTGGCGGTGGGGGATGTGTTGGCCGCCGCCACTGAGCTGGAGGACGGCCTCTCCACCACTGCCTTGGTCGCCGCCCCCCAGGGGCGTCCCGAGCTCTCCCTGCGGGCTTGGGACGGGACCAGAAACATGTGGTGCCCCCGCCAAGGCGGCCACGAACTGTCGCCGGGCCGGCTGCTGGTCACCGTGGTGGACCCCGTGGTCGACGTGGGCTGTGAGCGGGAGTCCGTGCCCCTGGCTTTGGCCCTGGGGGACCACGGCACGCAGCTCGATCTCCGGGAGGAGGGCCCCGCCGCCGGACGGTTCTCCGCCGAGATGGAACTCGTAATGGAGCCCCTGGGAACAGAGGTGGCGGTCAAGCTCCTCCATCAAGGGAGCGAGCTCCTCTCCGTCACCGCCCGGGCAGGGTTGGCACTTGTGCTTACCTATGGCGAGCTCGTCGTCTCCTTCCCGCTTGCTTCCCTGGAGGCTGCCTTGGAGCTGGAGCCCGGAGCCATGGAGGACGTCGGCTGCCAGTTCCTGATCAAGGTAGCCGGGGGGGAGGCAAGCGAGGTGCGGTGGTTCGTGGACGGGATCGAGCAAGCCGAGAGGGGGCCGGAGCTCAGAGTAGTGCGGAGCGAGCCCACTTATCCGGATGAGATCCAGGTAATCGCCCTGGTGCGCCAAGGTGCCCTGTGGGACAGGGTACAAACCTCTGTCTCGTTCGTGCCCCGCACCGAGATCTCCTTCGTGGACGCGGAGACCGGGGAGCCGGTGAGCGGTTGGACCGTCTGCACCCGCCCCATCGCGGTGAAGCTGACACAAGTATATGACGATCCGACGCCCCGGGTTTGGTTCGGGCTGCTAGGGCCTGGTTGTTCCGCGCAGGAGATCTCCCTCACCCCTCAGGGGGAGGGGGATTATCTCTCACAGGCCATCATCCCCCAGGAACTGGGGGCGTGCGCCGGGGACGTGCTTTGGGCCCAATACAAGGACCCCACCTGTCCTGAGGACGTGGCTTACGTGCTCCTGGTCCTGAGGTGAAGTCCATGCGTGCGGCCGGCATCGCCGCGTTGGTGTTTACGATCCCGCTCGTGGGGTGGGCCCTAGAGGTGGCCCGCCCCGTGTTCTTCGCCGCCGAGCCGGTGGTCCTGGTCACCCCCCCGGGGGCAGACGCCCCCGTGCTCTCGTTCAACGGGGAACCATATCCCCTCACCTGGACCTCCAGGCCCGGTGCGGGGCAGGTCCGCTGGGAGGGGGCCCTTCCAGACCGTGCCCCGCTGGGGATATGGGTGGCCAGTTCCGGGCCCGATTGTGTCGCCTTCCTGCGCGTCCCTCGAGATTGGGCGGCATTGGAGCTTCAGGGGGCGGCCGGCCTCCTGGTGCAGGCGTCGGGGCGCTGGATCGTCCCCGGGGCCCAGGGCCAGGTGGTGACAGGCCCGGCCGGGGAGTGGCAGGTCCGTTACTCCTTCCCGGGCCAGGCGGCCAGCCGCAGCCTGAACGTCTCCCTGGCCCCACATGAGTGGAGGACCGTCCTGTTGGGTTTCTTGGAGCTTACCCCTTCTACCCCACTGGTGCTCCCCGGCCACGATTTCCTGCTCAAAGCCCGCATCCTGTCGCCGGTGGGCATTCCCAGCCTGACCGGGGCACTGATGCTCCCACCCGGCTGGGGCGCAGAGCCCACCTATTGCCAGGAATGCCCACCGGAACTGGATGAACCGGTTCCGGAGGGTACCGCCACCGAACGGGCATGGTTGGTACACGTGCCCCCTACCACTCCGCTGGGGGGGTACACCTTGCAGGTCCAGCTCCCCGGAGCGGGACTCGCTGGGGAAACCCGGGTAGAGGTGGTTAGGCGGCTTCCGGTCCCGGTGGTAGTGGCCCACTGGGACACCCAGCGCAATTCATTGGATTTGACCTTGGACCAAGGTATCACCTACCAGCAGCTCCTATGGGCGGTCAGCCTGCTCGGCCAGGAGGTGCCCTACAGCGGCCGCACCATGACCCAGGCGATGTTGGATCGCCTGGCCGAGCTATGGGCCCGGGGCGGCCGCTAGCTCATCTCCGCCACAGGGAGAAAAGCAAGCTCAACACCAAGGAGAGGAGCAGCATGGAGGCAAGCGGGATGTAGATCACCAGCCCGTCCCGCTCGATCCGGATGTCCCCCGGCAAGCGCCCCAAAAAGGGGAGCTTGCCCCATAGCCACAGGCCCAGGATCACCAGCCCGATCCCGAGCAGCACCAACATGCGCCCCAGTCCAGAGAACCCCTCCATCCGCTATAATGATAGCCGCCAAAGGAGGGGAGGATGAACGAAGTACTCAGGGCCATCAAGGAGCGTCGTTCCATCCGCAGCTTCAAAACCGATCCCGTGGAACCGGAGAAGATCGAGGCCATCTTGGAGGCGGCCCGGTGGGCCCCCTCGGGCAAGAACACCCAGCCCTGGCGACTGGTGGTAGTGGAGTCCCGGGAGAAACGGGAGCAACTGGGGCGGCTGGTCACCCAGATGGACATGATCCGTACTGCCCCAGTGACCATCGCGGTGCTTTTGGACACCCAAGCGGGCTATGACCGCACCAAGGACGTCCAGGCCATCGGCGCCTGTGCCCAGAACATCCTGCTCGCCGCTCACTCGCTGGGACTGGGGGCCTGCTGGATAGGCCGGGTGCGGGACGAACAGGTGGAGCGGGTGCTGGGGGCCAGGGAGCACGAGGAACTGATGGTGCTCATCCCCGTCGGCTATCCCAAGGAGTCCCCACCCCCCCGGGACAGGAAACCCTTGGCGGAACTGGTGAGGCGGATATGACGGCTTACCTGGCGGTGCTGGCGGCTCTAGCGCTCATCCTCCCCGCCTTGGGGCTAGGCCTGGTGGCTGTGGCCTTGGGGGTATTGGCCGGCCTCACCGTGACCCTGGCAGCCCTCGCCTTGGGGGCCACCGGGAGCCTGCTGGAGTGGATCATCACCGCCCTTACCCTGGCCGCCGGCCTGAAGGCCTGGGAACGGGGCAGGCGGTGGCTAAGGCGGGTGCGGGCCGCCCTGGCTGACTAGCGGCCCGGGCATTGGGCCGCCACCTCTGGGGGGATGCCCTGTCCGGAAAAGGCGGCCTCGAACTGCCGGGCGAACTCCTGGGCCAAGGCCGCGGCCCGCCGATCGTAGGCCCGTTTGTCTCGCCAGGTGTCCCGCGGCCAAAGCACCCGGGCCGGCACCCCCGGACAACTGCAAGGCACAAGTAGATGGAACCGCCTGTCCTCCCGCAGCTCCACTTTGTCCAGTACCCCGGAGATGGCCGCCCGCACCATGGCCCGGGTGAGCCGGATGTCGATGCGGTTCCCCATGCCATAGGGGCCACCTGACCAACCGGTGTTCACCAGGTACACCCGGGCGCCGTAGCGGCCCAAGTACTGTCCCAGCAACCCGGCATAAACCCGGGGTAGGCGGGGCATGAACGGGGCCCCGAAGAACCGGGAGAAGGTGGACACCGGGGCCACCACCCCGGTTTCGGTGCCGGCCACCTTGCTGGTATAGCCCATCAGGAACCACAGCATGGCCTGTTCCGGGGTGAGAACGGCGATGGGGGGGAGGACCCCGTTGGCATCGGCGGTGAGAAACAAGAGCGCCCGCGGATGCCCCCCCACCCCCTCCACCTTGGCGTTCTTCACAAACCACAACGGGTAGGAGGCGCGGGAGTTCTCGGTGAGTCGCCGGTCGGAGAAGTCGAACCGGCCGTCCGGGTAGATCATGGCGTTCTCCACGATCGCCCCGTGCTCCTCCGGGGGGGCCGGGTGCATCACCGCCCACCAGATGTCCGGCTCCTTCTCCCGCGCTAGATCGATGAGCTTGGCGTAACAGCCGCCCTCCATGTTGAAGATCCCTGTCTCCATCCAACCGTGTTCATCGTCGCCGATCAGCCGGCGGGT
>DQVA01000210.1 GCA_015661965.1 Candidatus Bipolaricaulota bacterium | reverse complement strand
TTACTTGCGGTTGTTATTCTAGCGTTGCGGAAAGGTGGGGTCAAGTGGGCGGGCTCGGGGCAGGAGGGGTCCCCAAACGCAAAAAGCGCAAAGCCTTCCCCAGGTCCACCTCGGTGTCCACGCAGCCATCTCGCAACAGGGGTAGGGAGAGCACCACCGGCGGCTCGCTGGGGACGTCCGCCAAGGCCTGCATCCCCTCTATCAATTCCTTGTAGCAGGCCACGGCTAGGATGGCGGCCGGCTTCGACTCCCGCACGAACCGGAGAGCGAGTGCGCCGCCCGGGGCCACGCACACCCCCTTGTACCCCAGCCGCTCCGCCTCGTCCCGCAGCCGCCCGATGGCACAGCTCCCCCGGTGGGGGCAATCCTCCGGGCATTGCAGGCCCTCCCGGGTGGTCTTCCCCGGACAGCCCTCGCTCGGCCGCAGGCAATGGGGCAAAAGCAGCACCCGCTCCCCCGCCGGCACCTGGGCGAACCGCTCTTCTTCGTTCAACAGCCGATTATCTGTACGCATACCTCACGCTCCCGCGGCCGGTCCAGCTCCACTAAGAACACCCGTTGCCACCGCCCCAGGGTCAGCCGCCCGTCCACGATGGGGATGGTCTCGGATGCCCCCAACATGAGATGCTGGCAATGAGCATGGGCATTGGGGCACTCGTCCTCGGTCATGTTCTCGGTGCGGATGGAGAAGTCGTTGTGGCGGTAGTAGAGCTCCCGCGGGGCCACTCGCTTCAAGAACTCCTCCATGTCGGAAAGGAGAAGCGGCTCATTTTCGTTGATGCGGATGGCGGCGGTGGTGTGGCGGCAGAACACGGTGGCGGTGCCGTGGCTAACGCCGGACTCGGCCACGAGCGTTTGCACCTCATCGGTGATGTCGATGAACTGTGGCGCCCGTTCAGTGGCTATGCGAAAGGACAGCAGTTTCACCACTGGCCCCGGCTGGGTAGAGATCTCCCTCATGCTGCCTCACCCCCTAGCTGGGAAAGCCTGCGGAGCACCTGATCGATCACCTCGTCCGGGGTGGAGGCCCCAGCGGTCACCCCCACCCGGGAAAGTCCTGAGAGCCAACCGGGCTCGATCTCCTCAGCGGATTCGATGAAATAGGTCCTTACCCCGGTTCCCCGGCAGGTCTCGGCGAGCTTGCGGGTGTTGGCGGAGTTGCGGGAGCCCACCACGAAGATGGCCTCCACCTCCCGGGCCAGCTCCACCGCGGCCTGATAGCGGCGGCCGGTCTCGGGGCAGGTGGTGTCCACCACTCGCAGGTCCTTGAGGGCGGGGTGTACCCGGGCGATCACCTCCCGCACGAACCCCCAGAACGCCTTCTGGTCCTTGGTGGTCTGGGACACGATGGCGAGCTTCTTGGTGGCCAGCTCGGGGAGATCGTCCGGGGACATGGTGGCGTGGCCCTTGCCTTCGGTCCAAGACAGGATCCCCCGCACCTCGGGGTGGGACTCCTCCCCGTAGATGAGCACGGTGTAGCCTCCTTGGGCCAGGGCCCGGGCCGCCTCCTGGGCGCGCTTCACGATGGGACAGGTGGTGTCCACCAGCTTGAGCCCCCGCTCCTGGATCTCCCGGTATATCTCTTGGCCGGCGCCGTGGGCGGTGATGGCCACCGTAGGCTCGCCCACTTCGCACACCCCCCCCGCCACCCGGGCCCCTTTTTCCTGGAGCGCCTCCACCACGTGGGCGTTGTGGACGATGGCCCCCAGGGTGGCGAGGGGGCCCTCCCGGGCCAGGTGATCCTCCACCATCTGCACTGCCCGGCGCACCCCGGGACAGAACCCATAAACCCGTGCCAGTTCGATCCTCAACCCGTCACCCATCGCCCATCACCGCTCTTCGGTACCTCCCCAAGGCCATCAGGGGGAAGTAATGCCGGTAGAGGTGGTAGCGGATCATGAAGTCGGTGGGGAAGCCGGTGCCGGTGAAATACGGCTCGTCCCAGGTCCCCTCGTCGTT
>DQVA01000089.1 GCA_015661965.1 Candidatus Bipolaricaulota bacterium | reverse complement strand
CTCCTGGACGAGCAGGTGATCTCGGTGAACCCCTTTTACTCGCCAGCTCTGGGCGGGGTGAAACTGGCGGTGGCGGCCCAGGACGCCGCCCGGGCGCGGGAGCTCCTGGGTCTCAGCGGGGAAGCCAGCTAGCTGGGTCCTGCCGAAACAGCTCCTGAAGCTGCCGGTAGAGACCGGGATGGCGGGAAGAAAGCGCCCGGGGGCACATGAAGAACTGCTCCACCACCACCGCGAAGAACTCCGCCGGGTTTTTCGCGCCATAGGGGGAGATGTCCACCGGCAGGCCCTGGGCCAAGGCGTGCTGGAGGCGGGCGTACTCCCGCCCCCATACCCGCGACCATTCCGGGTACCGGTCCCGGGGGAGGAGGGGCGCTCCATCCGCCTCCCCGGTCTGGTAATCCAATTGGTGGGCGAACTCGTGTATCACCACGTTGCTGCAGCCGGCCCGGCCGGCCGCCCCGGCCAGCACCGCGTCCCAGGCTAAAACCAGCGTGCCCCGGGCCCAGGTCTCCCCGGCCCGCGCCTCCACCGCTTCCACTACCGCCCCCACCTGATCCCGTTCCCTCTTGGGAGCGAGATACCCGCTCGGGTAGATCACGATGGAGTATAGGCCGGGGAAGTAGTCCGCCGAACGATGGAGCAACAGTAGACAGGCCTGGGAGGCGACCAATACCCGTACCTCGTCGGTGACCAAGAGGCCACCCGCCCCCTCGAACCGCTTCTCCGTCACGAACACCCGGATGTGGCCGTGCAGCTCCTCCCGGTCCATGGCCGGCAGGTGCCGGTAAAGGAGGCTCCTTTTCCAAAGGAGCTCCTGCCAGGCCGCAGGGAAAGTCCTTGCCTTCAGCTTCCTTCTCCGCCACGCTCTTAACCACACCATCGGTCCTTTCGCCCCCCTGAGGGCGGCGCGTTAAAATGCTATCTTAAGCGCGCAAGTTCAAGGGGGAAGCCGGTGGAAAGCTTTTTGGCCTGGATGGCCGGGCACGGTCCGGCGTTCCAAGGGCTGATCGGTGGCCTGGTCATCACCGTGTTTAATACGGTGGGGGCGCTCCTGATCCTCATCTGGCGGCGTCCCTCGGAGCGGTTCCTGGACACCGCCCTCGGGTTCGCCGCCGGGGTGATGCTCACCGCCAGCTTCACCAGCCTGATCCTGCCTGGGATCGAACACGGCGGGATCTGGCCGGTGCTGATCGGGATCGCCCTGGGGGCGGTGGGATTGGACCTGGCCGACCACCTGGTGCCGCACCTGCACCTCGTCTCTGGGCGGGAAGGGCATGCCGGCAGGCGCATGAAGGCGGTGTGGCTGTTCATCTTGGCCATCACCCTGCACAACATGCCGGAGGGGCTGGCGGTGGGGGTGGGCTGGGGCTCAGGGAACCACAGAGAGGCGTTGGAGCTGATGTTGGCCATCGGCATCCAGAACCTGCCCGAGGGGTTGGCGGTGGCCGCCTCCGCCCTGAGCGCCGGGATGGGGGCGTACTTTTACGCCAGCGTGGTGGGGATCAGGGCGGGGCTGGTAGAGGTCCCCCTGGCGGTGTTGGGGGCGTGGGCGGTGGGACTGGCCGGGCCCCTCCTCCCTTACGCCATGGGGTTCGCCGCCGGGGCGATGCTGTACGTGATCTCGGACGAGATCGTGCCCGAGACCCACCGGAAGGGGCACGAGCGCTACGCCACGTGGGGCTTGCTGGCCGGGGCGATGGTGATGCTGTTCTTGGACGTGACGCTGGGCTAGGCCCCAAGGAGCCGGGCGGCGATCTCCCGCTGGCGAGGGATGTACTTGTACAGCCCTTCGTCCACCAGCCGGCCCCCTCGGACCAGGACCCGCCCGTTCACCAGCACCGTATCCGCGTATTGGGTGCCACAGTGGAGGAGGGCTGCCACCGGATCCGCCGCCCCGGCGTGCTCTAGCCCAGTTATGTCGAACAGCGCCAGGTCGGCGCATTTCCCCACCTCCAGGGTCCCGATCTCCTCCTCCCGGTGTAGTACTTGCGCCCCGCCCCAGGTGGCCAGCCGCAGGGCCTCGCGGGCGGGCATGGCCTCCGGACCGTAGCGAACGCGGGCCGAGAGCATCGCCTGCCTCGCCTCGCGGATCATGTTGGAGTGGTCGTTGGAGGCGGACCCGTCCACCGCCAGCCCCACCCGCACCCCGGCCTGGAGCATGTCCACCACCGGGGCGATGCCCGAGCCCAAAAGCATGTTGGAGGAGGGACAATGGGCCATCCCCACGCCGGCCCGGGCGAGCTTCTCTATATCGTCGGGGTGTACGTGCACCAGATGGGCGAGCCACACGTCCCCTGCCAGCCACCCCAGCTCTTCCAGGTACTCCAGCGGCCGCAGCCCGAATTTCTCCCGGCAGAACTCCTCCTCATCCAGGGTCTCGGCGAGGTGGGTGTGGAGGAGGACGCCGTGCCTGCGGGCGAGCTCGGCCGTCTGGCGCATCAGCTCCGGGGTCACCGAGAACGGGGAACAGGGGGCGAGGGCGATCCGGAGCATGGCCCCGAAGGACGGGTCGTGGTATTCTCGGATCAGCCGCTCGGAGTCGGCCAAGATCTCCTCTTCCGTTTGAACTACGTCCTTGGGGGGGAGGCCCCCCTCCGCCCGGGACAGGGACATGGAACCCCGGGTGGGGTAGAACCGGATCCCGAGCTCCCGGGCGGCCTCGATCTCCACATCTATGAGCTTTTCTTTGCCCTGTGGGAACAGGTACAGGTGGTCGGTGGTGGTGGTGCAGCCGGAGAGGAGGAGCTCCATCATCCCCACCAGGGCGGAAACGTACACCGCCTCCTCGTCGATCCCCCGCCAGCGCTCGTACAGGAACACCAGCCAGTCGAACAGCTTCTTGTCAGCCGCCCCGGGTACCGCCCGGAACAGGGTCTGGTACAGGTGGTGGTGGGTGTTCACCATCCCCGGGATTAAGACCTTGCCCCGGCCGTCGATCACCTGGTCGGAGGGGCCCGGGGGCGGTTCCCCCTCCCCCAGGGCGGCGATCCTGTTCCCTTCCACCAGGAGCCAGCCGCCCGAAAGCTCCCGCCCCTCTCGGTCGAAGGTGACGATCACATCGACGTCCCTGAAGAGGATCCGCGCCATCGTCCCTCCCTTCAGAGGCGGAGGTCCACCTCCTGGCAGCGCTCGAGGAAGGCGGCCAGAAGGTCCACCGCGGCCTGGATGTCATTTTTGTGGGCGGCCTCCACCACCGAGTGCACGTACCGGGTGGGGATGGACAGGGTGACCACCGCCGCCCCTTCCCGGGCCAGCTGCAGCCCCCCGGCGTCGGTGCCACCCCGGGGTAGTATCTCCAGCTGGTACGGGATATCTCCCTCCTCGGCGAGTTTCACCAGAAACCGCACCAGCCCCGGATGGGAGATGGAAGCCGAGTCCTTCACCTTGATGGCTACCCCCTGGCCCAACTTGGTGATCTGCTGATGCTCCTGCACCCCGGGCATGTCGCAGGCCAGGGTCACATCCAACGCCACCCCGATCTCCGGGGCGATGGAAAACGCGCTGGTACGAGCACCCCGGAGGCCCACCTCCTCCTGCACCGTGCCCACGAAGTACACGTCCGCCCGATGGTCCTGAAGGCGACGCAGGGCCTCGATGCCCACATACACCCCCACCCGGTCGTCCAGGGCCTTGCCTGAGACCAGCTCCCCCACCTCCAGGAAGTCCTGGCGCAACGTAACCGGATCCCCCACCCGCACCTGGTCTTTCACTTGATCCCCGGGGAGCCCCAGGTCCACGAACAGGTCGGAGATCTTGACTTCCTTTTTCTTTTCCTCCTCGGTGAGGATGTGGATGGGCTTTATCCCGATCAGGCCCACCAAGGGGCGGGAGGCGGTGTGGACCACCACCCGCTTGGCGATCAGGGTGCGGGGATCGAACCCTCCCACCGGCTCGATCCTGAGGTAGCCGGTCTTCTCGTCCACATGCGATACGAGAAAGCCGATCTCGTCCATGTGGGCGGCCACCACCACCTTGGGCCCCTCCCCTTTCTTCCTGGCGATCAGGTTCCCCAACCGGTCCACCCAAAGCTCGTCCACCTGCCCCTGTAGGGCCTCCCGGATCAGGGCGCGGATCCCCTCTTCTCGGCCGGGCACGCCGCTTGCCTCACACAGCCTCTTCAGCAGTTCCACTCCGGTCCCCCTTTCGCCTAACGGGTGTTCCGCCCTCCGGGCAATTGAGCCAGGGGGGGCTCAGTCCTGGGCCAGCTTGACTACGATCTCCTCCCCGTCCTGTACCTTCCCGAACACGTGCGGGTCCCCCAGCACCCGGCCCACGGGGTTCACCGGGCTCGCCGGGCGGATCTCATCCGGGCTGCGCGAGGCAGGGGTGGGGCCGAAGAAGATGCACAGGGCATTCCCAGCTGGCCAGTAGCCCAGCTCCCCCCGCTTCACCACCTCCAACTGGGATTCCGGCCCCGCCTGTACCGGGATCTGGAAGTACACCTCTTCCCCCCAGCGGTGGGCTACCCCGGTGATGGGGAGGGCCGCCCGGATGGCGGCCACGGTGCGCGGACACCTATCAGGATGGAGCACGGCCGCCACCGGACCAGTGGCGGCCGTCTCGATCAGGATGCGGATCGGCTTTTCCATCCCCTCCTGCCTAGAAATTCCAGGCCAGCTCCACCCCGGTGGGGGAGATGTCCAAGCTCAGCCCTTCCAGTTCCAGGGCGGTCTGGTAGGCATCGATGGCCGAATAGATCGCCCACAGGGCGTGAAGGCCGCTCACCAAGTAGTAACGGGGGTACCACCAAGGCACCAGATCGGCGATGTACCAAGCCCCCACGTCGATGACCACCATCACCAGGAAGTGGGTGAGGGCCTTGTCGTACTCCCCGTTCAGATACTGTCCCAACCCAGGCAGGATCAACGAGGCAGTCCCGTGAAGCAGGGGGATGAAATTGGGCTCTTCCCGTGCCATCCCAGTGATCCCCCCGCCCAGCAGGCCGCCCATGACCAACAGCGCCACCACTAGATACCGCATATCCCCTCCTTAACCGCTCTCCACCCGGGCCAGCACCTCGTCCGGCACCTCGAAGTTGGCTACCACCTCCTGCACGTCCTCCTGTTCGTCCAGCTCGTCCAGGAGCTTGAGCAGGCGCTCGGCCTCCTTTCCCTCTACCCTGACGGTGGACTTGGGGACCATGGCGAGCTGGACCCGGGCCACTTCCACCCCGGCTTCCTGGAGGCCGTCCCGCACCTTGGCCACGTCCGTGGGCGGGGTGTAGAAGGTGAGGGTGCCATCGTCCTGTGAGAAATCCTCCGCCCCCGCCTCTATGGCCAGGAGCACCAACTCCTCCACGTCCATCCCCTCCGGTAGCTCCTCCACCTGTACCACGCCCCGCCGTTCGAATTGCCAGGCCACACAGCCCTCGGTGCCCAGGGAACCGCCGTGGGATTCGAAGATATGTCGCACCGCGGCGGCGGTGCGGTTGCGGTTGTCGGTGAGGGAGCGCACCAGGATGGCCACGCCGCCGGGGCCGTAGCCCTCGTAGATGACCTCCTCGTAGCGGGCGCCCTCGATGTCCCCGGCTGCCCGCTTGATGGCCCGTTCGATGTTCTCCTTGGGCATGTTGGCCGCCCGGGCCCGTTCGATGGCCGCGGCCAGTGAGGGGTTTGTCTCCGGGTTGGGGTCCTGGCGGGCGCAGACGATAATCTCCCGGGTGAGTCTCGAGAACAGATTGGACCGCTTCTTGTCTTGCCGCTCTTTCCTGTATTTGATGTTTGCCCATTTGGAATGGCCGGCCATGTCAACCCCCTTATCGTGAGTCCATGATAATTTGCCGGGCTGGCCCGGGCAAACCGGGGTTGCAGCGGGGGAAGCGGATCGGCACACTTCCCGTCAATGGGACTAGAAGAGGCGGTGGAGCGCGCCGCCGGGCTCATACTGAAGGCGAAGCGGGCCTGGGCCCTTACCGGGGCAGGGGTGTCCACCCCGTCCGGGATCCCCGACTTCCGTGGCCCAAACGGGCTGTGGCGGCACCACGACCCCGAGCGGGTCTCTTCCCTTGAGGGCTTCCGACACCACCCTCAGGAGTTCTACTCCTTTTGGATCCGGCGGTTCGAGCGGATGTCCCGGGCCCGCCCCAACCCGGTGCACCAGCTCCTCGCTTGGCTGGAGGACCACAGCCTATTGCAAGGGGTGATCACCCAGAACATCGACGGCCTGCACCAGGCCGCCGGGTCCCGGAACGTGCTGGAAGTGCACGGGCACGCCCGCACTGGCACCTGTCTCGGCTGTGGTAAAAAGTATCCCCTGGCTTGGATCGCCGCCCGGGCCAGGGCGGAAAGGGTGGCCCGCTGCGGGTGTGGGGGCTTGGTCAAGCCGGACGTGGTGCTGTTCGGGGAGGAATTGGCCCCGGATTTCGAGGTAGCCCAGCAGGAGATGACCCGGTGTGATCTGTTGTTGGTGTTGGGGACCTCCCTCACCGTGTGGCCGGTGGCTGGGTTGGTGCCCCAGGCCGCGGCCCACGGGGCCGTGATCATCATCGCCAACCGGGATCCCACCCCGTTCGACGAACTGGCGGCGGTGTTGCTCCCCGGGGAGTTGGTGGCGGTTGCCCATGCCCTGAAGGCGCGACTGGAGGTGGGCAGTGCGTGAAGTTGAGGTAGGGGAAAGGCTGCGAAAGTTGGGGAAGACATTGGCGGTGGCGGAGTCCTGCAGCGGGGGCCTCCTGGCGATGCGCATCACCGAGGTGCCCGGGGCGTCCGATTACTTCCTGGGCGGGATCGTGTCCTATGCCAATGCGGCCAAGGAGCGGCTGCTGGCGGTCCCGGGAGAGGTGTTGGCGGAGCGGGGGGCGGTGTCGCCGGAGTGTGCCCGGGCCATGGCGTTAGGGGTTAAAAGGGCGTTTGGCGCTGATTACGCGCTGGCCATCACCGGCATCGCCGGTCCGGGGGGCGGCACCCCGGAAAAACCAGTGGGCCTCGTGTACATCGCGGTGGCCGGCCCGGAGGGGGAGGCGGAGGTGAGACAGCAT
>DQVA01000083.1 GCA_015661965.1 Candidatus Bipolaricaulota bacterium | reverse complement strand
CCCGAGGAACCCGGCCAACAGGGCGTAGCGGGGGACCCCCTGCCAGCCGGCCAGGCCCCCGCCCCGCAGGGCGAGGAGCAACCCGGCGAGGAGCAACCCGGTCAGGTGCACGATGAACACCGCCCCCAAGACCCCCACGTGTCGGCTGATCACCCCGGAGAACAGGGACTGGAGGGCGATGGCTATTCCCCCCACTGCCGCCACCAGCAAGCCGATCATCTCAGCTCAAAGCCGCGAAATCCCGCAGGATCGCGTCCCTCAGCTCTGGACACAACAGGACGTCCAGGGCGGTCATGGCCAAGGCTTTGGCCGCGGCCAGCATGGCCGCCAGGCCCTGCTCCGAGGCGGCCGCCTCCCGGAACTCGATGGAATGACCGGCCAGCTCCTCCGGGCCGATGGACAGGTACGGATGGATGGCCGGGGCCACGTGGCTCACGTCCCCCATGTCGGTGGAGCCGAGCCGCTCTTTCGGATCCACCTGGTCGAACTCCCAGCCTAACGCCTCCAGGTTCTCCTTGAACGCCCGCGCCAAAGGCAGGTTGGTGCGGAGCGACTTGTAAGATCCCTGCAGCTCCAGGTTCACCTGCGCCCCGGTGGCCAGGGCTGCCCCCCGGGCACAGTCCATCACCCGCTCCAGTACCCGATCGCAGTACTCATCCTCGAGCGCTCGCACGTAGAACAAGGCCGAGGCGTGGTCGGGCACGATGTTGGGGGCCGCCCCCCCGTCGGTGATGATCCCGTGGATGCGCACATCGTCCGGAAGGTGTTGACGCAAGGCGTTGATGGAGTTGAAGGTCTGGATCACCGCGTCCAGGGCGTTGATCCCTTTGTCGGGCGAGCCGGAGGCATGGGCCGCCTTGCCGATGAACTCGATAAACAGCTTCCGCCTGGCCAGGGCGTACTTCCACAGGATGGTGCGCGAGGAGGGGTGAAACAGCATGACCGCAGCGAGTCCGTCGAACACCCCGGCCCGGGCCAGGATGACCTTCCCCCCACCCCCCTCCTCCCCAGGGGTGCCGATCAGCTCCACCGTGCCCGGGAACCTTCCCAGCCCCAATGCGATCCCCAGGGCCGCCCCCAGGCTGGCCACCCCGATCAGGTTGTGCCCGCAGGCATGCCCCAACTCCGGCAACGCATCGTACTCGGCCAGGAACGCCACCCGGGGGCCGTCCCCGCCCCGGAAGGAGGCCCGGAAGGCGGTGGACAGCCCGGCCAGGGGTTTCTCCACCTGGAATCCCGCTTTGCGGGCGACCTCGCTCAGCCAGCCGGCGGCCTGCTCCTCCTCGAACTTCGTCTCCGGCTGCCCGTGGATGCGCAGGGCCAGCTCCTCAAGCTGGCCCCTGATCCCCTCAATGGTCGCCACTACCTTGCGTTTAAGCTCCCCGATATCGCCGGTCAACTTGCCTCCTTCCCATAGAGATAACAGGCCACTTGCCCCCCGTCCACTTCAACCAGCGGCGGTTCCTTCACCTCACACACCCCCGCGAGCTTGTGCTCACAGCGGGGGTGGAACCGACACCCCGGGGGAGGGGCGATGGGGCTGGGCACCTCCCCGTGCAGCACCTTGCGTTTCCCGGCCCGGGGATCCGGCCGGGGAACCGCCGCCAGCAGGGCCTGGGTGTAGGGGTGCCGGGGCCGGGAGAAGAGCTCGTCCTTGGGCGCGAGCTCCACCAGCTTCCCTAGATACATCACCGCCACCCGATGGCTCACGTGTCGCACCACCGAAAGGTCGTGGGCGATGAAGAGATAGGTGAGGGAGAGCTGGTCCTGCAGGTCCATGAGCAGGTTCAGGATCTGGGCTTGGATGGACACGTCCAGGGCGGTAACCGGCTCGTCGCACACGATGAACTCCGGCTCCACCGCCAGGGCCCGGGCGATCCCCACCCGCTGCCGCTGGCCCCCGGAAAGCTCGTGGGGGTAGCGGTTGAGAAACTTAGGGGAAAGGCCGGCCAGCTCCACCACCTCGGCCAGGCGGGCCTTGAGGGCCTTCCCCTTGATCAGGCCGTGGATGCGGATGGGGTCGGCCACGATCTGGCCCACCGTCTTGCGGCGGTTCAGGGAGGAGCTGGGGTCCTGGAAGATCATCTGCATCCTCTTGCGCAGCGCCTTCAGGCGCCTGCCCCGCAGGCGGACGAGGTCCTGG
>DQVA01000311.1 GCA_015661965.1 Candidatus Bipolaricaulota bacterium | reverse complement strand
TTTGGAACTGCACGATTACAGCCGAAAAGCTAGAACCTAACTACAAAAAACCGTTTGATCTGGTGGCTCAAGGCAAGGAATCCGAAAACTGGTACGCCCGGCAGGATTTGAACCTGCGACCTCTGGCTCCGGAGGCCAGCGCTCTGTCCCCTGAGCTACGGGCGCCTATGGCGGAGGGAGTGGGATTCGAACCCACGGCCGAGCCTCAACAGCCCGGCTACGGCTTAGCAAGCCGTTGTCTTCGACCACTCGACCATCCCTCCAGCCATATCAATTCTAGGCCTTCCCTACTTGACCTGTCAAGCTGGAAAAGGTCTGGTACCATGCCCTCATGAACGCCACCCTCGAAAGGTATAACACATTCATCTTGGACGTGGATGGGGTGCTGGTCAAGGGCGACGAACCCATCCCGGGTGCCCGTGAGGCGTTGCGGATGCTCAAAGAGCACGGCCAGGTGATCCTCCTCACCAACAACTCCACCCGCTCCCGGCTCCAAACCGCCCACCGCTTGTCCTCCCTGGGGTTCCCCGTCTCCCCGGAGGATGTGGTGACCAGCTCCTACGTGGCCGCCCGCTACCTTCTGGAGGAATTCGGGCCCCGCAAGGTGTGGGTGATCGGGGAGGAAGGCCTGGCGGAGGAACTCGCCGCCGCCGGCCATGCCCTGATGCCTCCCCGGGAAGCGGAGTGGATCGTGGCGGGGATGGACAGGAACCTCACCTACGGGAAGCTCGCCCAAGCCCTCACCGGGCTCCTCGCGGGAGCGCGGTTCCTCGCCACCAACCGTGACGCCACCTTCCCCACCCCCCAGGGGCTGCTCCCCGGCGCCGGGGCGGTGGTGGGCGCCATCCAAGGGATGGGCTTCCCCCCGGAACAGGTGGTGGGAAAGCCCTCCGCCATCGCCTTCCGTATCGCCCTGGAGGTGGCTGGGGGCAGCGCCAAAGCCGCCCTGATGGTGGGGGACCGCCTGGAGACCGACATCCTCGGCGCCCAGCGGGCAGGGCTCGACACCGCCCTGGTCCTCACCGGGGTATCACGCCTCCAAGACGTCACCCGATTGGGGATCAGGCCCACCTGGGTGGCCGAGGGCCTCCCGGCCCTGGCCCGGGGGGAAATGGCCAGCCCGTGAGGTGCCCGCCAGCTAGTACCGACCCGGCCGGGCTGGGTATATTCACGCTGCTATGGATAACGAGGGCATCGGCATAACCGCCCTCGGCGGGGTGATAAACGCCGGGTTGTTCGCGCTCAAGTTCGGGCTGGGCCTCCTCACCGGGTCCATGGCCCTGGTGGCGGATGGAATCCATTCCCTCTCCGACCTGGCCACGGATCTGGTGGTGATCGGGGGGATCCGGTTGGCGAATCGGCCCGCCGATCGTTCCCATGCCTATGGGCACGGGAAGTTCGAAACCCTGGCTGGGTTGGTGGTGGCCCTGGCGCTGCTCGGGGCCGGCGGCTGGCTCATCTGGGAGTCCGCGGCGGAGCTGAGGCATGGGGACGGGCATCCCCCCGGGGCGCTGATCATGGCCGTGGCTGGGCTGTCGATCCTGGTGAAGGAAGGGCTGTACCGCGTTACCTGCCGCACCGCCCGCCGGGTCCACAGCACCGCACTCCAGGCCAACGCCTGGCACCACCGCACCGACGCCCTGTCCTCGGTGGCGGTGCTCCTAGGAGGCGCCGCTACCTCGTTGGGGTACCCGGGTGGGGACAGGGTGGCGGCGGTGGTGGTGGGGGCCCTGGTGATCATGGCCGCGGTGCGCATCCTGGCGCGGGCGTTCCACGAGCTGGTGGAAGGCGCCCTCTCTCAAGAGGAACAACGGGCGATCGCCCAGGCGATCGAGGACGTAGAGGGCGTGCAGAGCTGGCATCGCCTGCGCACCCGGCGACTGGGCCGTCAAGCGTTAGTGGACGTCCACATCCTGGTGGACCCCTCCCTGCCCGTGCAGGAAGCACACGATATCGCCACCCAAGTGGAGCGGACCGTGAAGCAGGCC
>DQVA01000177.1 GCA_015661965.1 Candidatus Bipolaricaulota bacterium | reverse complement strand
GCCTTCTGGTATTTCAAAAAGAACCGGTTCATGTGTGGGAGTCACCCCGCTTTCCGTTCCAGGCCACCCGCTTCAGGGTGCGGGCGGCCGCCAGCAGCCCACTGGCAAGCCCGAAAAACAACCCGGCGATCCGCCCCCCCTGGGTGCCGACCAAGAGATCGATCCCGTAACCCAACCCATAGCCCACTACCATCCCCCCTGCCACGGTGAACCCGAGCTGTCCCACCAGGGCCAGGGTGTGGAAGGCGGTGGCCCAGGGGCTAGATGTTCTGCCACTCTTCAGCGGACGCCCCTCCCTTGCGTGTGCGCGGGCGCAGGCTGGTCACCGGGGTGCGGGAGCGCACGGTGAACCGGAGGGCGGTTTTCGTTTCGCCCCCGATCTCCACGTCCACGAACGACGGCACGAAGAACAAGTCCAGGCCGCTGGGGGCTACATAACCGCGGGCGATGGCGATGCATTTGACCGCTTGGTTCACCGCTTTGGGGCCGATGGCCTGGAGTTCCGCGATGCCCTCCTCGCGGATGGTGTTCGCCACCGCCCCGGCGGCGGCGCTGGCGTTCGATGTGGATGCGATCTTCAGCGTGTTCATCCTCCCCTCCTTACCTCGCCGTCTCCACGTACTGGGTTTGGCGGATCACGGTTACCTTGATCTCCCCTGGATATTGGATCTGCTCTTCTAGCTTGCGGGCAATATCATACGCGAGTTTTGCAGCCATGTCATCTGTGGTCTTCTCCGGCCTCACGATCACCCGCACCTCCCGGCCGGCCTGGATGGCGTAGGCCTCCTTCACCTGGGGGTAGGCCTTGGCCAGTTTCTCCAGCTCCTCCAGGCGTTGGATGTAGCGCTCATAGGTCTCCTGGCGGGCTCCGGGCCGGGCGGCGGACAGGGCATCGGCCGCCTGGATCAGCACCGCGGTCACCGTGGCCGGCTCCACGTTCTCGTGGTGGGCGGCGATGGCGTTTACGATGGGCCACGGCTCCCCGTACCTGCGGGCCAGGTCCGCCCCTATCAGGGCGTGCGGCCCCTCCACGTCGTGATCCACGGCCTTTCCGATGTCGTGCAAAAGCCCAGCCCGCTGGGCCGGCCGGGGATCGATGCCGATCTCCTCCGCCAGAAGCCGGGCCAGGAAGCTCACCTCCAGGGAGTGTTTGAGTTGGTTTTGCCCGTAGCTGGTGCGGAAGTGGAGCTTCCCCAGGAGCAAGATCAGCTCTGGGGGCAAGTCCACGCCCGCCTCGAACGCCGCCCGTTCCCCGTGTTCCCGGATCAGCTCCTCCACCCGCTCCTTGGCTTTGCGCACCTTTTCCTCGATATGGGCGGGGTGGATGCGACCGTCCTCGATGAGGCGCTCCAACGCCAGCCGGGCGATCTCCCTCCGGATGGGATGGAAGGAGGACAGGACCACCACGTCCGGGGTGTCATCCACCAGCACCTCCACCCCGGTCAGGGCCTCGAAGGTGCGGATGTTCCGGCCCTCTCGCCCGATGATCCGTCCCTTGAAGTCGTCCGAGGGGAGCGGCACCGCGGTCACCGTGGCTTCCTCCGCGTACTCCACCGCGTACCGCTGCACCGCGGTGGCCAAGATCCGGCGGGCCCGGCGCTCCGCCTCTTGCTTGGTCCGGCGTTCCACCTCCGCGATCTTGCGGGCGAAGTACCGCTCCGACTCTGCTTCCACCAATTTGAGTAGGTATTCCTTCGCTTCCTCCTGGGTAAATCCGGCCAAGCGTTCCAGTAAGGCCCGCTCCTCGCTGAGGAGTTTCTGCCCCATCTCCAACAGGCGCTGGAGCTCGGCTTCGTCCTTGCGGAGCGAGTCCTCGATCATCTCCAGGTAATTGCTCTTCTTGCCCAGGCGCGCCTCCTTTTGGAGGATCTGTTCTTCCATCTGGGCGAGCTCGGCTTCCTTACGCTTGAGGCGTTGTTCCTCTCGTTCCCGGAGCTCTTGGATCTCCGCTTGGGCTGCGAGGAGTTTCTCTTTCCTGATCCGCTCGGCTTCCTCGCGGGCCTCCTCGATCAGGGCTTGGGCGCGTCTGCCGATGATCTTGGCCTTGACGTTGGCAATGAGGAGGCCTCCCGCCAGGCCCAGGAGGAGGGCTACAAAGGCTATCAGTGCCGTCTGTAAGGTCCCGACCATGTTATGTCACCACCCTCGGGCCGGTTTGGAATTGGCCGACGTCAATTTAGTCGCCCCGGCGTGTTTCATCAAGCCAGGCGGCGGCGCAGGGGAGGAACAAGAGGCTGGCGAGCAGGGTGAATCCCAGCCCCAGCAGGGCGGAGATGCCCAGCTGGCGGAGGCCGGGGGTGCGGGCGGCGATCAAGGCCCCGAACACTAGCATGGTGGTGAGGGAGGTGGACAGGATCGGGACCAAGGTGGC
Source organism: Candidatus Bipolaricaulota bacterium (assembly GCA_015661965.1). Taxonomy (GTDB): domain Bacteria; phylum Bipolaricaulota; class Bipolaricaulia; order Bipolaricaulales; family Bipolaricaulaceae; genus UBA3574. The sequence continues at coordinate 756 of DQVA01000177.1, read as the reverse complement.
AGCTGCCCCTTGGGCATGGGGATGCTTGTGGCCCGCTTGGCGTTCCTCGTCGATCCGGTGCAGAATGTGAATGGCGCTATCCACCCCGATACCGATGAGCAGGGGGGAGATGACGATGTTGGTGAAGTTGAACGCGATCCCCAATAGGCGCATCCCGGCCAGCATCCAGAGATACCCGATCACCAGGGGGGAGATGGCCAACACCGCTTCCCGCCACCGGCCGAAGCTCCGCCACACCAATAGGCCGATGAGAAACGCTGCCACCCCGGTGGACCATGCGAAATCCCACTTCATGTAGGCCTCAAGCCGGGCTTGTACCTCCGGTACCCCGTAGAACTCCACCCCCAACCCCTGGGCCCACTGCACGAAAGCCTCCAGGTTATCCCCCTCGTAAAGCTGGGAGGACATCTGTGCCCGCAGCAAGTAGGCCCGAGAGGTAGGCGAATAGTAGACCTCCTTCAACTGTTCCGGGAGCACCTCCACCAGTGCCTGCAGGAGTCCCGGCTCGTCGGGCAGCCCGGCCAGCCGCTCCAGGAACCCCTGGATCACCTGGGCGTCGGACACCAGCCGCCCGGCCAGCCCTAGGAGGGTCTGGGCAGCGATGGTTCCCATTTCCCGATGCAGGCCCGCCAGCCGAGGCAGGAGTCGGCTGATGCGGGCTGCCGTTTCCGCATCTCCAGCCAGGAGGGAGAGGAACTCTAAAGAGGACAGGATGGGGGCCAGCTGGGCCAGGTCCCTCCGAAGCTCGTCCCAGCG
>DQVA01000258.1 GCA_015661965.1 Candidatus Bipolaricaulota bacterium | reverse complement strand
TCCCAAGCCGCCACCTCCAGCCGATCCCGCGCCTCCACCACCGCTACTTTGCCGGTAACTCGTTTGGCCTGTAACTCCACCGGGATGGAGCGTTTCCCCTCGGACACGAACCTTAGCTCGACCCCCCGCACCTCCCCCCGTTCGAACAGTAGCTCCAGCTCCGCCTTGAACTTTCCGATGTCCTGGGGATGAATATATTCGGTGATGTGTAATGTCTTTTTATGATTCCAGCCCAGAAGTTCCCGGGAAGCCCGGTTGCGGCGGATCACGTTCCCCTCTCGGTCGATGACGTGGACGATGTTCAGGGAATTCTCGAACACCTCTTCCCCGTAGCAGAGGTCGACCTTGCGGGCCACCCGGGAGCTACGAACGCGCCGTCGCCACAGATGCGCTGCCCCCAACGCTACCAAAGCAACGCCGCTCAGGAGCAAGGCCGCGGCTGCCCCCACCCCGGGCGGCTGGCGCAACAGGGCCGGGAAGATCAGCCCCAGGCTGCCCCCCATCCCCAACGCCGCCCCCCACCTCCCCGTCCTCCAGGCGGCCACCACCAGGGGGAGGGAAGCCAACAGGAAGCTCGCCCCCACCTCGAGCTTGGCCCCCCACAGCCCGAACACCCCGCCCAGCAGGGCATAGAGAACCAACGCCGGGACCCACCGGCTCCACCGAACCCTTGTTCTTCGCCTCATGTCCGGAATACCTCGGGAAAGGATGCCCGCCGGGCTGGCCCCCTGCCAAGGACACCCATCACCGCCCCCCTCCCGGTTTGTCGGACCAGCTAAATGATGACGGCTTCGTCCACCGATACGGCGAACGGCTCCATCAGGCGGCGCAGGTAGTCCTCCTTGAGCACGTTTATCTTGCGGTTGTCCAAAGAGATGATGCCCCGGGACTCCAGCTCCCCCAGGGTGCGGATGGCGGTCTTGGATGAGACGCCGGCCATCTCCGCCAGCTCGCTGCGGGAGAGCTCGATGCCGGAACGCCCCAGGGCCAGGATCAGCCGGGCCAGTCTCTCCTTGCTGGAGGCGTAGGAGCGCTCAGCTAGCTTATTCTGAAAGGCCTTTATCTCCAAGGAAAGCCGCTCGAAGAAACGGAAGATGACTTTGGGATGATGCTCCAGGAAGTAGAAGAAGTCACCCCGTTCGATGAAGCCCACCGTGGAGGGGACCAATGTCTTAGCATAGGCGTTGTGCACGCCCTTATCGAACAGCGTGGTTTCCCCGAGCAGCCCCCCCGGGCCCACGATCTTGAGGATCTGGGACTTGCCTTTGGCGGAGCGCTTCACCACTTTGACCGCGCCGGCGAACACGAGATAGAACCCGAACGCAGGCGCCCCCTCCATGAAGATGAGTTCGTCAGCCCCGTAATCGATCCTCCGTATCAGCTGGCCGAGCTTGTCGATATCCTCCGGTTTCAGGTCCGCAAACACCTTGAAATCTTTCAGTTCGAGCATCCCCCTCACCCGATTCGCAGTCTACCGGATTTCCCCCATGCCCGTCAAATGTTCTTGACTTGCCAGGCCGGGGCCATAGAATTGCGGTGTCGGCCGGGGTGGCGGAATTGGTAGACGCGCTGGACTCAGGATCCAGTGGGGAAATAACCCCCGTGTGGGTTCGAGTCCCACCCCCGGCACCAGCGAGGCGCTCCAGCTTTCCAAAGCAGGGGCGCCTTTTCGTTCTTTCGCGGGCACGAGAGGGATCTTGGCCCCCCCAGGGTGACGCGGTAAGGTTAGGCAGGGCATGGCAGCCCTGCCCGGTGAAAGGAGCGCGCATGAACCTGGCCGAGACCTTGGCCGCTTTGGATGAGAGGGAGCTTGCTTTGGCCGACGTCGTGTCCGCCCTTTGGAAGAGGATCGAGGAGCGCGAGCCAGAGATCCACGCGTTCATCCGGCTCGCGGACCCGGAAGTCCTCCTGAGGCAAGGAGAAAAGCTTTCCCCCCGACCGCTGCGGGGACTGCCCATCGCGATCAAGGACAACCTGACCACGGTGGATCTCCCCACCAGCTGTGGCTCCAAGATCCTTTCCCGGTTTAGGCC
>DQVA01000298.1 GCA_015661965.1 Candidatus Bipolaricaulota bacterium | reverse complement strand
GGATCGCCCCGGGGAGGTCCGCCTCCTCTATGTTCATGTGATAGGTATCGAGCAGCACCCCCAAGGCCGGCGACCCCACCTCCTCCACCACCGCCAGGGCCTGGGCGGCCGTGTTCACCAGGTGCGATTCGTACCGGTTGAGCGCCTCCAGAGCCAACCAGATCCCCAACCCCTCGGCCCGTGCAGCCAGGCGCGCCACCCCCTCGACGAACAATCGGCCCTCCTCGGCCTGGGAGGCGATGGGCCGCACCCGCCCTACCCGGCCGTGGCAGGAAACGACCCCGGCCCCCAGTTCGGCCGCGTAATCCAATAGCTCCCAGTAGTAATCGAGCGCCTCCCGGCGCACCCCGGGATCGGGGTGCGCGAGGTCCACGTCCAAGGGGGTCAGCGAGAGCACCTCCAGCCCGTGGTCGGCCAGTATCCGGCGGGCGATCCGGGGTGGGTACCTCTGAGGATCGCCCAGCAGCTCCACCCCCTCGTAGCCGAGGCGGGAGAGGCCCCGTGCCACCTGGGAAAGAGGCAAATCCCCGAACACCCAAGTGCAAGCACCCAGCTTCCCGGCCATCAACCCAGGGAGGGGTCAATCTCTGAGAGCTTCACGGGCCGTCCCTCTTCCAAGGACCGCTTGGCTGCATACCCCATTACCACCGGGATTTTCCCGTCGCGGCCCGTGACCGGTGGCTGTTTCCCCTCCCGGACGCAAGAGAGGAAATCCGTCAGTTCGCGGACATAGGACTCGGCGTAGCGCTCCACGAAGAAGTGCAACAGAGGCGGGCTGTAATCGCCGTCCTCCGAGGAGAGTACGGCCTGGTGGGGCTTGGGGTTCTCCACCCGCACCATCCCCCGCTCCCCGAACACCTCCACCCGCTGGTCGTACCCGTAGGTCGCCCGGCGGGAGTTATCGATCACCCCCAGGGCCCCGCTTGAAAACCGGAGGGTGACCACGGCCGTGTCCACGTCGCCGACCTCGCCGATCTTCGGATCCACCAACACTGTGCCGCTGGCGAACACCTCCACCACCTCCTCCCCCATGAGGAAGCGGGCCATATCGAAATCGTGGATGGTCATGTCCAGGAAGATGCCACCGGAGACCTTGATGTAATCGATGGGGGGTGGGGCCGGATCACGAGAGGTGATCCTGAGCACGTGGGGCTTACCGATGGCCCCGGACTGCACGAGGCGCCTGGCCTCGGCGAAGCTGGGATCGAAGCGGCGGTTGAACCCTACTTGCAAGATCACCCCGGCCCGCTCGACCGCGGCCAGGGCCCGATCAATCTCTTCTAAATCCAAGGCGATGGGTTTTTCGCAGAAGATATGCTTTCCGGCCTGGGCCGCCTGTTCGATGAACCTGGCATGGGTATCGGTGCTGGAACAGATGAGGACGGCGTCGATGGACGGGTCCCCTAAGATGGGGCTTGGTTCCCCGAAGGCGTTCGGGATCCCAAGTCCCTCGGCCAGCCCGCGGGCGGCCTCCTCCACCACGTCGGCCACTGCTACCGCCTCGGCCCCTGGGATTCGGCGAACCAAATTCTCCGCGTGCAACCTCCCAATTCTCCCCGCCCCGATGATTCCGACCCTTATCGCTCTCAACTCTTCCCTCCATTGTTATCCGTCGCCACCTGGTGGCCGGAGCGAATGATCTCGATGATCTCTTCGGCCGACACCTCACCTTTGGAAAACTCCGCCACCTTGCTCCCGTGTTCAAGGATGGTAAACCGATCCGCCACCGAGTAGACGTGATAGATGTTGTGGGTGATGAAAACGATGGAGAGCCCACGCCCCTTGGCCTCAAGGATGTAATCGAGCACCTTGTGGGTCTCGCGGATGGAGAGGGCAGAGGTGGGCTCGTCGAGGATCAAGAGCTTCGCTCCGAAGTACACCGCCCTGCCGATCGCAACGGATTGGCGCTCGCCACCGGAGAGGATCGCCACTTCCTCGTCAGGCGAACGCACCCGGATCCCGATCTCGGCCAGCACTTCCTTGACCGTCTCGTCCATCTTGCGCTTGTCCAGGAGGCGGACGGGGCCAAATTGCTTAACCGGCTCCCGGCCCAGGAAGAAGTTCCGCGAAATGCTCATCAGGGGGATCAAAGCCAGGTCCTGGTACACGGTTTCGATCCCCAGGTCCCGGGCGTCCTTCGGGGAGGAAACTTTCACTTTCTTGCCCTCAAAATATATCTCCCCCGAGTCAGGGGGGTAGACGCCGGTGAGGATCTTGATCAAGGTGGACTTGCCCGCCCCGTTATCCCCGACAAGGCCCATTACCTCTTGGCGGCGGACATCGAAATCCACGTCCTTCAAGGCCTGAACCGTGCCGAAGCTCTTGGAAATCTTGACCATCTGAACAAGGGGCTGGTCGCTCATCCGAGTGCCCACCTCCTCAAGCGCGTGTTCACGATCACGGCGACCACAACGATCAACCCAACGAAGGCCTGGTACCAATACGCCGGGGCGCCGGACTGCACCAACCCCGACCGAACCATGCCCACGAGCAACACGCCGAACAGGGTGCCCACCAAGTTGCCGGCCCCGCCTGTGAGAAGGGTACCGCCGATGACTGCCGCCGCGATCGCCTCCAGCTCCAGCCCAACGCCGCGGGTGGGATCGATGGAGAGGAAGCGCGCGAACTGGATGCATCCGGCAAGGCCCGCCAAGACCGCCGATATCACAAAGTTAATGAGCTTCACCCTGTCCGTGGTCACGCCCAACACTCGAGCCGCATCGCGGTTGCCGCCGGTGGCATACACGGCGTTCCCATAGCGAGTGCGAACGAGGATCAGGTTGATGAGCAGGACGATGCCCAGGAACCACAGCGCCGAAGTGCGGAACTGGCCCACAAATCGGCCGTTTAAAGCGAAGAACATCGGGGGCATGGTCTTAGGGAAGAACTGGATCGGGAAGCCCTTGGTCACCGCCAACAGTATCCCGCGCCAGAACATCATGGCGCCGAGCGTAGTGATGAAGGAAGGAATCCCCGTTTTGGTGACGATCAGGCCATTGATCAACCCGATGCTGGCGGAGGCAAGCAGGGCAACGATCCAGCTGCCGAGGACCGGCCACCCGGCCTTGACAGTCAGTGCGAAGATCATGGCAGCTACCCCAAGGACGGACCCCACCGAGAGGTCGAACTCCCCCGAGATCATGAGAAAGGTGATGCCGGCCGCCACGATCCCCAGCTCCGCAGCTACGGTCAGGATGCCGGCAAAGGAGTCAGGGGTGAGGAAGCGGGTCGCGGTAATGGAAAAGCCGATAAATACGACCACCGTGCCCGCGAACGCGCCGAACTCGGGGTGTCGCCGTAGCCAGGTCAGAAACCTTTCTAGGGAAAGGCGGGGAGGGGTGTTTCCCCTCCCCGCCTGATTAGTCACCTTTCCCATATCACCAGTAGCCCTGCATGATCAGCTCTTCCACCAACCCGATATTGGACGCGTCCACAAATCCCGGTCCAGTCAGGATGTCATTAGCGGGCAGGAAACCGTACTTGTTGTAGAGGTAGAGCCACTGGATCGGGAGATACCCCTGCAGGTACTGCTGCTGGGTGACGGTGAACATGGCGATCCCCTCCTCGATGGCGTTCAGCGTGACTTCGTCGAGGTCGAAGCAGCCGAGCATGACCTTGCCTACAAGCCCCTGCTCCTTCAGGAAGGTAACCGTGGGAAGAGTGCCGATCGGTCCCAAAGTGAACACGGCGTCAGTGTCCAGGTTGGCGGAGAAGTATCCGCGGATGATCTCCACCGCCTGGGTAGGATCGGTTCCGATGGCCAACTTATCGGCCGGCACCCCGGCGTCCGCCATTACCTCCATGAAGCCTTGAGCCCTGAGCTCGAGGCCGTGGTGCCCCACTTCGTGGATGAACACCACCGCCCGGGCAGGGGTCTTGACGGCGAGCATCCTCTCAGCGGCCTTGCGTCCAGAGAGATATTCGTCCCCGCCCACGTAGAACAGGTACGGGATCTTCTCCCCAGCCGGCCTTGGGTCGGGTACGTTGATGGCGATCACCGGGATGCCAAGGTCGATGGCCCGGCGCAGCGGCTCGTCCAAGGCGGCGGGGTCGGTGATGGTAGCCACGATCCCATCCGGACGCGCGGCAATCGCGCTGTTGAGCATGTTCACCAGCTCGGTGAGGGAGTACACAGCCGGGCCAAGGTAAATCGCGCTGACTGTGTCGTCAGTGCCGTTTGTGATCATGGCCGCTGCGTCCTGCATCCCCTTCATCACCACGCCCCAGAACGGATCGCCCGGGCCGCCATGGGAGACCACGTAGAACGTGAATTCCTCGGCCAAAGCCGTCGTGCCCAGCCCCAGTACCACCAGCGCCGCGATCAATAGATTCCTTAGATTGCGCACTTCCCCCTCCTTTTAAACCGTTTGCAACTTGCTAATGGATTTGGCCCTGTTCAGAGCCGCCGCTATACAGGTGTTCCATCTCTCACCCCCCTTTCCGCAAACGCTCGCAAATGTATAAGCGGATCCGGGTTAAAGATCAACTCAATGACCTCGCCGTTCACACCCCCTGCCCCTGCCCAAGCGGCTACGATCGGTGACGAACGGAACGAACCCTTGTCTTGCCGGGGCGTTCCTCAAATGCCTTTGCCCTAAGGGTGGGCGCGGCCTTAGAATGATGTATCTCAAGGAGGAGGTGGAATCACGTGAGGAGGACGGCAGCAGTATTGGCGGTTGTGGCATTACTTGCGGCGCCAGCACTCTCACAAGGAAAGTTGGGAGTAGGCGGGAGCTTTTGGATGGGGACCCCCGTTATCGACGCATTCGTCGAGGTGAGCTTTAGCGAGATTACGGCTATGCGATTCAACGCAGGCACGATGTTTTCAGCCGGTGGATTTTCAGCATTCACTGTAGACGCTACATTCCTAATCACCGTTGAGCTTGACGCCTTCCAGCCTTACTTCGGTGCTGGCGGGGGGGCTTACATAGAAACCGGGGGTGGCATAGCGGCTGGGCTGTTCACAGTAAACGCGCTAGCTGGTCTTTCTCTTCCGATTTCCGAGGCAGCCGGAGTCTACATCCAAGCCCGCTTCTTTGGCTTCCAATCGGGAGGAACTTTTGTGGGGTACATTATGCCAGGGGCGGGCTTGTACATTAACTTTTAACCATAGGGCCTGGATGAGACGGGGCGAGGTGCTCCTCGCCCCGTTTACTTTTGTCCCCCCGCCCTCTTCCATCACGGGATAGGATGACGGGGATATGCGGTTGAGTGAGCTGTTCCCAAATGTAGACGTCCCCAACCCGAACCCTGTGGTGAAAGGGTTGGCCTGGGACTCCCGTCGGGTTCTCCCCGGGGACCTGTTCTTCGCCCTGCCGGGGCAAAACCACGACGGGCACGCGTTCATCCCCCAAGCCATCTCCCGGGGAGCAGTGGCGGTGGTGGGGGAGCGGGACCGCCTCGACTTACCGGTCCCCTACATCCGGGTGGGGGACGCCCGGACCGCCCTCGCCCAGGCGGCCGCCGCCTTCTACGGCCACCCCACCGCGAGGCTCACCACCATCGGGGTCACCGGCACCAACGGCAAGACCACGGTGGTACACCTCCTGGGCCAGCTCCTGCCAGCGTGTGAGACCCTCACCACGGTACGGGTGGAGGAGGAGGGGCTTTCCTGCGTTACCACCCCGGAAGCCCCGGACTTGCAGCGGCTGGCCGCCCAAGCTGTCGCCCGGGGTCAGAAGTACTTAGCGTTCGAGGCCTCCTCCATCGGCCTGGCCCAGCGGCGGGTGGACGGGGTGCGGCTTGCCGGGGCGGTGTTCACCGGGCTCTCCCGTGACCACCTGGATTTCCACCGCGCTATGGCGGAGTACCTGCGGGCCAAGCTTAGGCTGTTCGAACTGCTGCCCCTGGATGGCTTCGGGGTGGTCAATGCGGCCGATCCTCATGCGGAGGCGTTCCTTGCCGCGACGCCGGGGGAGAAGTTGACCTACGGGATCGGCCAGGGGGATGTACGAGCGGAAGGGGTCAAAGAGCTCCACTGGGGAAGCGAGTGCAGCTTGGTCCTACCGGAAGGAGAGGTCCGGCTGCGCCTCCCCTTCCCCGGCGAGTTCAACCTGGAGAACGCCCTGGCCGCGGCGGCGGTAGCCTACCTTCTGGGGCTCTCCCCCCGGGAGATCGCCGCCCGCCTCCAGGGGGCCTCCCTCCCCCGGGGGCGCCTGGACCGGTTCACAGCCCATACCGGGGCCGAAGTGATCGTTGACTACGCACACACCCCTGACGCCCTGAAGCGGGTCCTCTCCCTTCTTCGCCCCCGGGCCCACAGGTTGATCGTGGTGTTCGGGGCCGCCGGGGAATCGGATGCGGGAAAGCGCCCTCTCATGGGCCAAGTGGTGGGGGACATGGCCGACTTCGCCATCGTCACCACGGACAACCCCAAGGGAGAAGATCCGCGGGCGATCGCCGCTGCCATCGCCCATGGGTTGAAAGCCACAAGGGGTCAGTACGAGGTCCAGTTGGACCGGGGGTGTGCGATCCGCCTTGCCCTGACGCGAGCTGGGGAGGGGGACATCGTGCTGATCGCTGGCAAGGGACACGAACGGTTCCAATGGACCGCTCGCGGACCGGAACCGTATTCGGATCGGGAGTTCTTACTCAAGAGCGGGCTTGCCAGCCCGGGTTGAAACAACCCCCCAGCCGAAGTCCCTCAACAGGGAGAGTATCCGGTCGGCCACCTCGGCCGGGGGCCCGGAGGCGTCCACCACGTAGACGTCAGCCGCCTTGGGGGGGAGAAGCCCTCGCTGGCCCCGCAGGCGTGCCTCCACCAGGTCCCAGGGCAAACCGGCGGCGAGCAGCCGGCGGCGGCGCTCCTCCTCCGGGGCGGAGAGCCACACGAAGGCGTCGAAAAGCGACCGGTCCACATGCGGGGAGGTAAGGAGCAGCGCACCTTCCACTAGAAGCCATCTCGTTCCCCCCTCCCGGTGACAACGAATCTCCCTTTTCAGGGCGCTCATAACCGCCGGATGGACGATGGCCTCCAACTCCTCCCTCGCCTTGTCATCGTGGAACACCAGCTGGGCCAGGCGGCGGCGGTCCACTGAGCCGTCCGGGTTCAGGATCTCCTCCCCGAACCGGGCCAAAAGCCGAGCATAGGCCGGCCCGCCTGGCCGATAGGTGGCGTGGGCGAGTTCATCAAGGTTTACATGGCCGATCCCCGGCCGGCGCGCCAGCATCCGGCACACCGTGGACTTCCCCGCCCCCGCCGGCCCGGTCACCCCCACGACCTTCATCTCACCCCCACCCTAGCCCCGGACGACTCCGCTGCCAAGGAGGGCTGTCCCCTTGCAGCCGCCGGTCGGCGGTCCCCTGCGGATACCGCCAACAGGCTCCGCCAAGCCAATCGTAGGACGACCATTGCTCCCATGGTGATGGTCAGTGTGTGCCCCGGTCGCCCCTGCAGGGCTCGCGCTCCCGGCCGGGGTGGGCTATACCTTGGGCTTGTGAAACGGGTGAAGATCTACACGGATGGTGCTTGCCGGGGGAACCCAGGCCCAGGGGGCTGGGCGGCGATCCTCATCTGGGGGCCGCACCGCAAGGAGATCGCAGGGGGTGAGGAGAACACCACCAACAACCGTATGGAGCTGCGGGCGGCCATCGAAGCCCTAAAGGCCCTCAAAGAGCCGGCCGAGGTGGACCTGTATACCGATTCCGCGTATCTCAAGCGGGGGATCACGGAGTGGCTCCCCCGCTGGGTGGAAAACGGCTGGAAGCGCCGGCAAGGGAAGCGGCTTTTGCCGGTGGCCAACGAGGACCTGTGGCGGGAACTGGCGCGGCTGACCAAGCTCCACCGGGTCCACTTCCACTGGCTGGCGGGCCACGCCGGCCACCCGGAGAACGAACGGGCCGACGCGCTCGCCCGTCAGGCGATCCCCGAACCTAGCGCACGGTCACCCTGATGGAGAATGTCCTCTCCGGTGGGCCGGAGGCCCAGGGGCGCCGGTAGGCCAGGGACAGTTCCCCCTCGCCCGGCCCTTCCGCCTGCCACCGGAAGTAAAAGGTCCCACCCCCGCCGATGAGCTCTGAGCTGGGTAGGTACTCCACTCCCGTTACGGGGGTGAGGAAACCAGGCTCCCGCACCGCAGCCCACTGGTGGCCGGTGGTGGGGTTCCCGGACAAGGCCACCATGAGGAGTTCACCTGCCAGCAACTCGACAACAGCCCCCTCATCCTCTCCGGTGAGGAGCCGGTACACCCGCAGGCCCAGGCCACACACGGAGGCCCGAGCTAGACTCCGCCCGAGAAGCCTCTCGCCAGGGGCAACCACCTGCAGCTCCACCCGGAACTCCCCCAGGGATGTATCCACCAACGCCGTGTAGCTCCCAGGGGGGACCGGATCCCCAGCGGTATCCACGAGCCCCCAGCGGCCCACCCATTCCCCGGCCGGGACCGGGAATCCATCCAGGGCCTGGTAAACCACAGCCCCCTCCCCCTCCAGCACCCGAAACCCCCTCACCTCTATCTCGTCACACAGACAGGGGCAAGGCCCCTCTCTGATCAGCTCCAGGGCCAGCCTTTCCCCTTGCTGGAACACGAAGGTTCCGATGGACACCCGCACCGGCCCGTCGGTGGAAGCGAAGCCGGCAGCGGAACTTGCGACCTGGCTCATCCCGAACCCTCCCCACCCAAGCAGAAACAGCAATCCCAACGTGAAGATACACACCGAGATCACCTCCACATGACTATACACCTGGGGGGAATTGAGGGTTCAGCAAGGGATCAAAGACAGAGGACGTCGGCAAGCTCGGCCACGGAGGAAACCACCACATCGGCGGCCTGTCGCACCACATCCGGGGCAGCCGCCATGGCCACCCCCAAGCCGGCCCGCCGGATCATGGGAAGGTCGCTCTCCTGATCCCCCACCGCCACCACCTCTCCCAGGGGGATCCGGAGGTAGCCCGCCAGCCAAGCCAAGGCCTCCCCCTTGTCCACCCCGGGGGGCAACACCTCCAGATAATCACGCTCCGCCCGCACCACCGTGAGCCCGGGGGCCGCTTCCCGCAGTAGCGCGGCAAGCCCGGGCAGCTGCTCAGGGGCCCCGATGATCAGGAACTTGAGCGGCCCTTCCCGCGCCAGCTGTCCCAGATCGCCCTCCTTCAACGGGAGGGACTCCTTGCGGGCGAACTCAAGCACCGGCCTGGAGAACTCGGACACGTAAACCGTAGGGTCATCAGAAGCCCGGTATAGCTGTACTGCCACCGGGAAGTTCCGGCATACCTCCAGCACTGCAGCCGCCCCCTGTGGGGGGAGCCTCCGCTCCAAAATAGCCTTCCCGGCGGAGAAATCCCAGATGACCGCCCCGTGGTACAGGATGGCGGGGGCGTTTATCCCAAGCCGTTCGGCGTACGGCCGGGCGGAAGCCAACGACCGGCCGGTGGCCAGGGTCACCCACGCCTTTTCCACCAGCCCCGCCAGGAACCCCTCTATAGAAGGGGGGATGGAACCGGCGCGGGAAAGAAGGGTTCCATCGAGATCGAACGCAAACAGCCGGTAGGAAGGGCTCACTGCTCCCTGCCAAGAAGGTGTAGGCTCCGGCGGTGGAGCCTGATCCCTACCTTAGCCCCCACCCCCAGCAGCCCCCGCTCCTGGGGGTTGGCCACCTGCACCTCCAGCCGCTCGCCATCCGGGAGCCGGAGGGCGTAGAGCACCACCGAGCCGGTGTAGTGGGAGAACAGGACCTCCGCGTCCACGTCTCCCTCCCCTGCTGGCAACACGTCCACCGCCTCCGGCCGTACCACCACCTCCACCTCTTCCCCGGGGGAGAAGTCCGCTCCCGGCTGGGAGACCTCCATCTCCCGCCCCAGGATCTGCACCCGCACCGTTTCCCCCTCCCCGCCCACCACCGTCCCCGGCAGGAAGTTGGCCTCCCCGATGAAGTCGGCCACGAACCGATTGGCTGGCCGGGCATAGATCTCCTCCGCCGTCCCCAACTGCTGCAACCTCCCCGCATTCATCACCGCGATCCGATCCGAGATGCTCATGGCCTCTGCTTGGTCATGGGTCACGTAAAGACTGGTTATGCCGAGTTCCTTTTGGATACGCCGGATCTGCTCCCGGGTGCCCTTCCTCAGCTTGGCGTCCAGGTTGGACAGGGGCTCGTCGAACAGCAGCACCTTGGGCTGGACCACGATAGCCCGGCACAGGGCTACCCGCTGTTGTTGGCCCCCGGAGAGCTGTCCCACCCCCCGATCCTCCAGCCCCTCCAAACCCACCAACGCCAGCACCTCCGCCACCCGCTTCCTTATCTCCTGGCGAGGCACCCGCCGCACTTTCAGGCCGTAGGCCACGTTTTCGAACACGGTCATGTGGGGAAACAACCCATAGGACTGGAACACCATCGAGGTAGGGCGCTTCTGGGGGGGGACGAAGGTCACCTTCTCGCCATCGATATACACATCCCCGGAAGTGGGTAGCTCAAACCCCGCCAGGATCCGCAGGCTGGTCGTCTTGCCACAGCCGGAAGGACCGAGCAAGGTGACCAACTCCCCCCGCTCCACCTGCAGCGAAAAATCGTCCACCGCCCGCACCTCCCGGCGGGTCCCGGGCGAGAACACCTTAACCACATGCTCGAACGCGACAACGGCCATCCTCTAAACCCCCCTCAATGGGGCCAAGCTGTCCCGGAAGATCCTGTTCACCAGAAATCGCATGGACACCACCGCTGCCAGCACGATAGCGATGATCACGTACCCGTAAGCGGCTGCTCCGGCCAGGTTAGCTTGGTCCACCTCGTACAGGAGTGCCACCGTGAGCAGCTGCCAGCCCGCGGACACCACGAACACCACCGCCGAGATGGCGGTCATGCAGCGGACGAAGATGTACACCAGGCTGGAGAGGAGGGCGGGGGCGATCAGGGGCAAGGTCACCCTGCCGAAGGTACGGAAGAACCCAGCTCCCAGGCTACTGGAGGCCTCCTCGATGGCGGGGTCGATCTGTTGGAGCTGGGCGATGGCGTCTTGGATCCCCACCGGCATCCGGCGGAACACGAACACCAAGATGATGATCAGGGCCGTGCCGGTGAGCTGCACCGGGGGCGTGTTGAAGGCCAAGATGTACCCGATGCCCACCACCACCCCTGGTACCGCGAAGTTGAGCATGGACACGAACTCCATGAGCCTGTGGCCCGGAAACCGCTTGCGGGTGACCAAATAAGCGATGAGCATGGACAGCACCCCGCCAATGGGGGTGGCGATGAGGGCGATGGTGACGGTGTCCTTCATGTACTGTCCCCCGGCCTTGAACACATACAGGTAGTTATCCAGCGTGAGGGAGTGATCCACCCCCCACAGCTTGGTGAACGAGCCCCAGAGCACCACCCCGTACATGAGAAGGATGAACCCGCTCAGGCCCAGCATCAGCCCCAGCACCGGGTATTTCACGTGGGGCTCGGGGCTCTTCAGGCCCACGCCCGAAGGCCGGCCGGTGACCGTGATGTAGGAGCGCCGGGACACGTAGTACTTCTGCACTACAAAGATCATCAGCGTGGGGACGAGCATGATGAGCGACAAGGTGGCCCCCAGAGGCATGTTGTACATCCCGGTCACCGCATGGTAGGCCTCCACCGTGAGCACTCGGTATCTTCCGGCGATGACCACTGGATTTCCGAAGTCCTCCAACGAGCGGATAAACACAAGCAGCATGGCGCTGGCTATCCCGGGAATGGACAGGGGCAGGGTGACGGTGAAGAAGGTGCGGAGCTTGGACGCCCCCATATCCAGGGCTGCCTCCTCGATGGAGGGATCGATCTTGGACAGCACCCCCTCCAGGATCATGAACGCGATCGGGAAATAGGCCAGGGTTTCGGTGAGCACCAGTCC
>DQVA01000113.1 GCA_015661965.1 Candidatus Bipolaricaulota bacterium | reverse complement strand
GGATCGGGATATACACGTTCAACGCCCAGTTTCGGGAACGGGGTGCCGCCGCCGTCCGGATTTCCCTGCTCCCGGAAGGGAGGGGGAACGGGGTGGAGGAGGCGCTCCTCTCCCTCGCGCTGCGGCGGGCCCGGGAGCTGGGCTGCCCACGGCTGCTCACCCAGGCGGACGAACGCAACGCCGCCCTCCTCGCAGGCTGCGAGCGGCTGGGTTTCGAAAAGCTCTACGTCATGGAGGGCATGTACCGTGAACTCTAACCTCGGACCCAACTGGAAGGCGCGGTTTTTCACCATCTGGGCCGGCCAACAGGCGTCCCTCTTCGGGAGCTGGATCGCCCAGTTCGGCCTCGTGTGGTGGCTCACCCGGGAGACGGGCTCGGCCACGGTGCTCGCCACCGCGTCCCTCGTGGCCATGTTGCCCCGGATACTGCTCGGCCCCTTCACCGGTACCCTGGTGGACCGGGTGCCCCGCCGCTGGCTCATGGTGTGGGTGGACTGCGGGATCGCCGCGTTGGCGGGGCTTCTGGCGTTCCTCTTCTGGGCCGGGGCGATCCGGATCTGGCACATATACCTGGTGATGGCCCTGCGCTCGGCGGCGGGGGCGCTGCACTGGCCGTCCATGGCCGCCGCCACCTCCCTCCTCGTCCCCAAGGAGCACCTCACCCGCATCGCCGGCCTCAACCAGACCATGCAGGGGCTCCTCTCCATCGTGTCCCCGCCCCTCGGGGCCCTCGCCGTCTCGGCCCTCCCCATGTACGGGGTGATGGGGATCGACGTGTTCACGTTCGTCTTCGCGGTGCTTCCTCTGCTTTTCATCGCCATCCCCGAGCCTGCGCGGGCCGCCGCGGCGCGGCCCACCTATTTCGCCGACCTCGCGCAGGGCTTCCGCTACGTGTGGGGCTGGCGGGGCCTGTTCCTGCTCCTTTGCCTCGCCGCCCTCCTCAACGGCGTCGCCCAGCCCATGGCCACCCTGATGCCCCTCCTCATCAAGGACCATTTCGGGAAGGGAGCCCTGGAGCTGGGCTGGGCCGAGTCGGCCTGGGGGATCGGGGTGGTGGTGGGAGGGCTCATCCTGGGGGTCTGGGGCGGCTTCCGAAGGAAGATCCACACCATCCTGCTGGGGGTGGTGGGCATGGGCTTGGGGTTCGGCCTGCTGGGGTTCCTCCCGCCCACCTGGTTTTACCCGGCGCTGGGGCTCTTCCTGCTCGCCGGGCTGATGAACCCCATCGCCAACTCCCCGTTCATGGCCTTGGTGCAGACCGCCGTGGAGCCCGGGATGCAGGGGCGGGTGTTCTCCCTCATGTCCAGCATGGCCCAGGGGATGGCGCCGCTATCGCTTCTCCTCGCCGGCCCGTTGGCCGATATCCTCGGGGTGCAGTTCTGGTACCTGGTGGGGGGAGGCGGGATGATCCTCCTGGGGCTCGCGGCGTTGGCGGTGCCCTCGATCATGCGCATCGAAGACCACCGTCCCGTGGCGGCCACGCTGGAGTGAGACCATACACGGATCCGGAAGGAAAGGAGGAAAAATGGCGCAGCGTGATGCGGAGTTCTATCGGAAGGCGGAGGGCCTCATCCAGCGGATGTTGGAGGAAGCGCCCACGGCCGCGACCCATCTCGGCGATCACCGCTACGACGATCGGCTGGGACGCCACACGGAGGAGGACATCGAACGCCGGGTGGCGCACCTGCACGCGGCCCTGGCGGAGCTCGAAGGCCTTCCCCCGGAGGGGCTCTCCCCCGAGGCGGGGATAGACCGGGAGGTGCTCCTGGGGCTCGTGCGGGCCTTCCTGCGGGGGCTCGAGGTGTTGCGGGGCCATGTACGCGACCCCGGCTATTACTCCGGCGAGTGCCTGGGCGGCGTCTTCACGCTCATCGTGCGGGACTTCGCCCCGCTCCCCGAGCGGCTCCGGAGCGCCCTGGGGCGCCTTAGGGAAGTGCCCCGCCTGCTGGCCGAGGGGAAGGCCAACCTCGTCCCCGCGGAGGTGCCGCGGGTCTGGTGTGAGGTGGCCATCGAGTCCGCCTCCCAGGGGATCGCGCTCTTCACCGTGCTCATCCCCGCCCTGGCGGAGCACGCCCCCGACATCAAGGGCGATCTGCTTTCCGCGAGCCGCGAGGCCGCGGCCGCCATGGAGGACTACGTCTCCTTCCTGCGGAGCGAGGTGCTGCCCAAAGCCGGCGGTGACTTCGCGGTGGGGAAGGGGCTGTTCGAGGAGCTACTGAGAAACGATCACATGCTGGATTACACCGCCGACGAGCTCTACGAGCTCGGCTGGGAGCTTTTCCGGGAGACGCGGGAGGAGATGGAGCGCGTCGCCGCCGAGATAGACCCGGATAGGACCGCCCGGGAG
>DQVA01000023.1 GCA_015661965.1 Candidatus Bipolaricaulota bacterium | reverse complement strand
TGGTCATCGCGGATGCGGATCTTGCGGAGGTCGATCTTCTCCACGATCCCCTCCACGCTTCCGGTCTTTATCCGGAAGCCCAATCTCAGGTCCTCGTCCACCGCCAAGAACAGCCCGGCGATGATGTCGCTGGTGGTCCCCTTGGCGGCGTTGGCCACCGCCAACGCTACCAAGGCGATGGTGCCGGACACCGCCGCGGCGATCACCGTCAGGCCGAGCGTCGCCAGCACCCCGGATATCACCAGCAGCCATGCCACCGCGGTGATCATGGACAGGGACACCGACACCACCGCCGGCTTGAGCTCGGTGCGCCGCAGCAACCACCTCCCCAGGGGCCGCAGCACCCACTGGATGACCGCGAAGCCCAGGATAAAGATCCCGAAGGCGCCCGCTAGGCGCGGAAGATAAGAAACCGCTAGCTCCTTAATCGCTACAAGGTCCATGTCCCCTCCTTACCAAAGGACGATTGTGGGGGCTGGAGGCCCCGGCTACAATGCCGCCGGTGACCTGACCCATGTGCCTTGCCGTCCCTGCCCGCGTCCTCTCCGTGGAGGGGAACGTGGCTACCGTAGACCTCGCCGGGACCCGGGCCCGGGCCCGCCTGGACGCCCTGGGGGAGGAGGTCCGTGTGGGCGACTGGCTCCTCATCCACACCGGGTTCGCTATCCGCAGGCTCGACCCGGAGGATGCGCAGGAGACCCTGCGGCTGTTCGAGGAGCTCTTCTCCGCCATGGAAGCCGCGGACGATGACTGACCCGTTTTCCCTGCGGGACCCGGCACAAGCGAGCAGGTTCGCCGAGCTTTTGGCCCGCCTGGCCCCGGACCGGCCGGTGAAGATCGTCCACGTGTGCGGCACCCACGAGATCGCCATCACCCAACATGGCCTCAGGAGCCTGCTCCCCGAGACGGTAGAGGTGCTGGAAGGGCCAGGGTGTCCAGTATGTGTCACCTCCACCTCCGATCTCGACTGCGCCCTCAAGATCGCGGACCAGGGCGCCATACTGTGTACCTTCGGGGACATGCTGCGGGTGCCGGGGACGGAGCTCTCCCTGGCCGAGGCCAGGGCGCAAGGGGCGGATATAAGGACGGTGCTTTCGGCTGCCGCCGCGGTGGAGATCGCGAGCAGGAACCCGGGACGTGAAGTGGTGTTCTTCGCGGTGGGCTTCGAGACCACCGCCCCGGGCACCGCAGCGGTGCTCCTTGATTCCCCCCCGGACAACTTCTCCGTGCTCCCCTCCCACAAGCTCATCCCGCCTGCCCTGGAGGCATTGATGGCCCTACCACAGGTAGATATCGACGGCTTCCTCGCCCCGGGACACGTGTCCACCATCATCGGGAGCGACGCCTACCGCTCCATCGCTACCAAGTTCCGGGTACCGGTGGTGGTGGGCGGGTTCGAGCCGCTGGACGTGCTTTATGCCCTGGCGTTGATCCTCCGCCAGCTCCGAGAAGGGAGGGCGGAGGTGGAAAACGCCTACCCCCGGGCGGTGCTCCCGGAGGGGAATCGGCGCGCAAAGGACCTGTTGGCGCGGGCTTTCCAGCCCGCGGCCGCCCGCTGGCGGGGGATCGGGGTCATCCCGGGCTCCGGCCTGACCCTGCGGCCGGAATTTTCTCACCACGACGCCCGGGAGAGGTTCGGGGTGGAAGGGGAGCTGGGGGAGGAGATCGCCCCGGGCTGTCGCTGCGCCGACATCTTGGTAGCCCGCGCCCTTCCCTCCGACTGCCCCCTGTTCGGGACCGCCTGTACGCCCCTCTCCCCGGTGGGGGCGTGCATGGTGGGAAGCGAGGGCGCCTGTCACGTGTGGTACCGTTATGGGGGGAGGCCGCGGCTATGAACCGGAGGCCGCTTTCCGAGGAGGCGATTACCTCCCTGCACGGGGCGGGAGGGGAGCTGATGGGGAAGTTCCTCGCTGAGTACATCCTACCCAAGTTCGCGTTCAAGTCCGCCGGGCCCATCGGTCTTTCCGCCCTGGACGACGGCGCCGCCCTGGAGCTCCCTCCGGGCATACCGATCATCACCACCGATTCGCACGTGGTGAAGCCGATCACCTTCCCCGGCGGCGACATCGGCAAGCTAGCTGCCTGTGGCACTCTGAACGACCTGGCGGTGATGGGGGCGCGCCCGGTGGCCCTCACCCTGGCCCTGATCATGGAGGAAGGCTTTCCGCTGTCGGACCTGGAGCGTATCTTGACCTCGCTAGCGGAAGTGCTGGTGGAGCCCCCGGTAGCGCTGGTGACCGGGGACACCAAGGTGATGGGGAAAGGCGAGCTAGATGGGATTGTCATTAACACCACTGGGATCGGGGTCGCCGAAAGGCCGGTCACCGATGCCGGGCTCTCCCCCGGGGATGCGATCATCGTCACCGGGCCGGTGGGGGACCATGGGTTTGCGCTGCTCGCGGC
>DQVA01000254.1 GCA_015661965.1 Candidatus Bipolaricaulota bacterium | reverse complement strand
CGGACTTCCCTTGCCTGCGCACGTAGAGTCGGTGCTCCGGCGTCACCAAAAGGTCGATGCTGCGTCCCTTGATGGCGATCAACTCTCCCTCATACCACCGCTTCTGGCGGGCGATGATCGGGTGATATTCCAAGACGCCGTCCTTATTCAAGGTGGCCACGATCTCGCCCTCCGCCAGGTCCTCGAACCTCTTCCAACCCTCAAGGGTGAGGATCTCCGTCTGATCGTCGAAACACTCCAGGGGCGTCACGTTGACAAGCAGTCCGCAGCGGGCGTAGGAGCTCTTCCCCCAGCACACCCCCATCACGTCGTCCGGCATGTGAAACCACTCCACCGACTCGGCCAGCACCTGGGAGTGGGGGGCCAATTCGAAATATCCGTGACGCGTGACAGGTGAGGCGTGACGGGGAGGAGGGTCGATTACGATCTGGCGGAAGTGCTCCTTGGGGAAATCCACCGGGTCGAGAACGGCGTTCACCCCGCCCAGGGGCACTAGGAACTTCTTTCCCAGCCGAATGTCGTAGCCAAAGCTGCCCAGCCCGTAGGAGGGCTTTCCCTCCTGGCGGGGGACGAACGGGACGATCATCGGGGGTTCCCGCTCACAGAGTTCCCGGATCTCCCTATCGGATAGGATCGACCAGCTCATCCGTTCACCTCCAGATCTCCGAACACAGTGGGGGCGTGCTGTTTCAGGATCCGCAGCACCTCCCTCGCCAGCTGGCGGATCTCCCACTGGGCCGCTCTGCTTCCCCGCAGCCGGATGATGTGCCTCCATTCCCGGAAATTGGCCGACACCGTAAGACGCGTCTCGGTCCCGATGGGGAGGATATAACGGGCGTCCTCCTTGGGGAGGCCAGCGGAGATAAGGTTCTGGTAGAGCTCCACCGCCCTTCGGTGGAGGGAAACGGCCTTCCGCCACTGGTCCTCGCTGAAGGTGGGGGGGCGGACCAACCCCCGCTCCCGCACGTCCACGTAGCGCTGTGACTCCTGCACGAAGCTGGCCAGGCGGTGTCGGGTAAGCTGATTGGCGGCCGCCCGGGAGATGCCTTCCACCAAGAACGTAGCGGTGGCGAACTCCAACACCGACTCGTGTCCCAGCTCTATCAGCCGCCGGATGAGCTTGGCGTCCGCCTCCGGGGTTGCCTTCCCCTCTGACCGGTGCGATACCCGCGCGCAGCGGGCGATCACCCCCTCCGCGTCCGGGGTGATGGCGAGCAGCTCCACCTTCATCCCCTCTCCTTTCCCTGCCCGGAAGTTGGCGCATGATAAACTGTGGGGTCCATATTCCCAAGCGAGGGAGTGAGATGGTCATATTGAAAAGGAAGGAACAGGTCTACACCGTGGAGGCCGGAAAGACCCTGGAACAGGCCCTGCGGGAGCTGGGGATCCTGCCGGAGACGGTGCTGGCGATAAAGGATGGCAGGATCGTGCCCCTCTCCCACCGGCCAGCGGACGGGGAGGAGCTGGAACTGGTGGACGTGATCTCCGGTGGCTGACGGAAAACCACGGAGGACACCGAGAAAGTCGGGAGGGAAGAATTCTGGACTCCTCTGTGTTCCCGGAGATCTCTGTGGTTGAAAAGGAGCCCCAGTGAAGTGTTCAGTATGTGGTAGGGAGGCGGTGATCAAGCTCCGGCACGCGGGCCTGCGCCTGTGCCCGGAGCATCTGGTGGCACGGGTGGAGAAGGAGGTGGCCGGGGCCATCCGCCGCTTCCGCATGCTGGCCCCCCAGGAGCGGGTGCTGGTGGCCGTGTCCGGGGGCAAGGATTCCCTGGCCCTGTGGCACATCCTGGTCGAGCTCGGCTATCGAGCGGAGGGCCTGTACATCGACCTGGGGATCGCCGGGTACTCCGCCCGCTCCCGGGAGGCCTCCCAGGTTTTTGCCCGGGAGCGGGGATTCACCCTGCACGTGGTGTCGCTGGAAAAGGAGCTGGGGGCGACCCTGGATGGACTTACCCGCCTGGCCCGGGGGAAGACCTGTTCCCTGTGTGGCACGGTGAAACGGTACCTGATGAACAAGTTCGCCTGGGAGGGGGGGTATCAGGCCCTGGCCACCGGCCACAACCTGGACGACGAGGCGGCCACCCTGCTCGGGAACGTGCTCCGCTGGGACGAGGGGTACCTGGCGCGCCAGTATCCCGCCCTCCCGGGGGAGGGGAAGCTGGTGAAAAAGATCAAGCCCTTGGTGTTCCTCTCGGAGCGGGAGATGGCCGCCTACTGCCTGATCAAGGGGATCCGGTACCTGTACGAGGACTGCCCCCACGCCCAGGGAGCCAGGTCCATCGCCCTCAAGGGCGTGCTGAACGAACTCGAGGACCGCTACCCCGCCACGAAGATCTCTTTCCTGCGAGGGTTTCTGAAAGTGCGGGATCGGTTCCGGCCGCCAGAGCCGGTGGTGCTCCAGGATTGCCCGGGCTGCGGCATGCCCACCGCCGCGGACGGGCCCTGCCGCTTCTGCCGCCTCAAGGGGAGGGTGTCCCATGGCGCGGCCGCTTAACTACGGGGAGGCGGTCCTCCTCTGGGAGGACGGGAAGGGTCGCACCTTCCTCATCACCCTAGAGGAAGGCGGGGAGTTCCATTCCCATCGGGGGGTGATCCGCCACGACGACATCGCCGGTCGCCCCGAAGGGACACCGATCCTCTCCGGCACCGGCCACCGCTTCATCGCCTTCCGCCCCCGCGTCCCGGAACGGATGATGAAGGTGCGCCGCCGGACCCAGATCGTGTACCCCAAGGACGCCGGGTGGCTCATCTTGGCGCTGGACCTGTTCCCCGGGGCGCGGGTGATCGAGATGGGCACCGGCTCCGGCGCGTTCACCATCGTGCTCGCACAGCTAGTCGGGCGGGAGGGGCGCGTCTACACGTTCGACCGCCGCCAGGATTTTCTGGAAAACGCGCTTGCGAACCTGGAGAGATATGGCCTGCGGGAACGGGTGGAGGCCCAGCTTCTGGAGGCGGGCCAACCTTTCCCGGAGGACGACGTCGACGCGATCTTTCTGGACCTGCCCGATCCGTGGCTGGCGGTGCCGGCGGCCTATGCCGCCCTGGCCCCGGGGCGGCCCATCGCCCTCATCGTCCCCACCGCCGAGCAGCTCAAGACGACCTTCGCCGCCCTGCAGGAGGTGGGCTTTTCCGCCCTGGAGGCGGTGGAGCTGCTGGAGCGGAAGGTGCTGGTGCGGGCCCGGGAAGGGGTACGCCCGTTCGAGCGGATGGTGGGGTTCACCGGGTATCTCGTGTCCGCCCGTAAGGCCCTGCCGAACTAGCGGGGATCGGCGAGTTCCGAAAGTCCCGCTACGGGTTCCGCAGACGCAGGGTGCGCAGGCGGTTGAGGGCGGCCGCCACCTCGAACCGGCGCGGCACGGCCAAATCCCCATACCGAGCTGGCAACAATGCTTCCAGGCCCTCCTCCTCCACCCGGCGCTCCAACGCGAGGAGGAGCTCCCTTACCGTGCCGTCCGTCTTCAGGTCTTGGCCGTGCTCGGCCAGCCAGGCCAACAGGTAACCCACCGCCCGCACTTGGGGCACCTCGGCGAACTGGGAGAGTCGGGTGAGGTCGATGCTGTAGTTCCCCAAGCGCAGGGAGAGCCGCGACCCCTGCACCTTGAGCTTCCCTTTTCTGGTACGAGGTTGGATGCTGGCCAGGACCGGCCGGCGGGCCCGAAACGCCCCGAAGCCCTCCCCGCCCTCGGGCCGTCGCTTCAGGGGGTACTTGCGCACGATCTCCTTGGCCCGCCCGGTCACGTCCAGGGGGCGGTAGGCATCCATCATGATCACCGTGTCCGTCACCTCGAAGTAATCCCCCGACCCCCCCATCACCAGCACCGTGGACACCCCGTAGTCCCGGTATAGGAGCCGCACCTTGTCCAGGAACGGGGTGATGGGCTCCTTCTCCTTGGCCACCAGGGCTTGCATGCGTTCGTCCCGGATCATGAAGTTGGTGGCGGACGTGTCCTCGTCCACCAGCAGCACCGCCGCCCCG
Source organism: Candidatus Bipolaricaulota bacterium (assembly GCA_015661965.1). Classification (GTDB taxonomy): domain Bacteria; phylum Bipolaricaulota; class Bipolaricaulia; order Bipolaricaulales; family Bipolaricaulaceae; genus UBA3574. Next base: position 1,637 of record DQVA01000254.1, on the reverse strand, counting down.
GCCTCCAGGGCTTCCATGATGTTCGCCGCCTGGGAGGTGGAACCGGAGGCGTTTTGGGTGGAGAAGCTTTTCGTATCAGTGCCGTTAGGCAGGTTTGAGATGAAGGGGGAGATGTCCACCCCACACACGAACCTGCCGTCCTCGGCCCGGATCACCACCGCCTCCTTCCGCGTCACCACGTACTCCCGGCCGTCCCCGGGGATGTGGTTGTACACCCCCTGGGCCAGGGCGGAGAGCAGCGTGGACTTTCCGTGATAGCCTCCGCCCACGATGAGGGTGATCCCCGCGGGGATCCCCATCCCCCGGATGGGCCCGGCGTTGGGGCGCTCCAGGGTGACGGTCAGGGACTCCGGGGGGGTGAAGGGGACGGCCCCCCGCCGCAAGGGACGATCAGAGACGCCCGAGGCCCGGGGGAGGATCGCCCCCTCGGCCACGAAAGCGACCAGACCGTGCTCCGCAAGTTGCTCCCGCAGGGCCTCGGCGTCCTCGCCACACTCCACATGTCGGCGCACCGCCCCCGGGTCCAGGTTCCGGTAGAGGAGGGCGCGGCGTACCAGCTCCGGAAGCTCCCCCAGGAGCATGGCCTCCGCCTCCCGCCCCAGCACCCTGCGGCCAGCTGCCGGCAGGCCACAGGAGATGATGGCCTCCACCCCCTCCAGCGAAATCCGCAGTGCGGTCCTGGGGAGGATGCACTGGCCGAAGTCCACCACCGAGAACTCCCCGGAGCGGCCCGAGCCCCGCTTGCCCTTGGCCACCTCGGGGATCTCCCGAGCCAGGGCCCTGATCAGAAAATCCTCCAGGGCGATCCGCCGGGCCCTGGTCCGGAAAAGGTCACGGGGGAAGCCGGCCACCTCCCCGGGCACCTGCACCCTGAGTCGGCTGGGGGCGGCGAACGGGTCCCCTTGCACATGGTCCACGTGCAGGGTGAAGTCCGGGAACCGCCACCTGCCCCGGAGTTGCTTGTACGCACCATACCCACTGCCGTCTATCCGCCTGAGCAACCCGGAAAGCCCTCGTTGATCCGCCATAGCCCGCGATTCTAACCCGAATCCGCAGGGTCCCAGGCCACCTCACCCTGTTCACGGAACCGCGTCCAGGGACCAGCGCCTTCCCCGCCGCCGGCAGGAGGCTTCGCCTTTTCCCGCGCCTTCGGGTATAGTCTGGAAACCATCGCGTCAGGCCCTGTCCCCGAGGCGGGACCCCGCGGAAAGGAGGTCCCATGCCTTACCAGAAGCGCAGGATGTACGACGTCAGCCACCTGCACCTCACCTGCCCGGACTGTGGCGCCGAGATCAAGGAACTCCCGTTCGAACCCAAGGACGACCGGCCGGTGTACTGCCGGGAATGCGCCCGTAAGCGGCGTCCTCAGAGCAACCGCATCTTCCGGTAACAGGAACCGAAGGCGGCCGGGGCTCTGCGGCCGCCTTCACCCCAACTGGGCCAGGGCCACCAGCAAACGTTCCAGTTCCCCTTCGGTGTTGAAGAAGTGGGTGGAGATGCGGATCCCGCCGGCACGCACGTGGACCTTCAGGCCCCGCTCCAGGAAGTGCCGCTCGGCCCGCGCCCGGGCCCCGGGCGCGGATAGGGCCCACGGGCCCCGCAGGAGCACGATCCCCGCCCGCTCCCGGGGGTCCGCG
>DQVA01000017.1 GCA_015661965.1 Candidatus Bipolaricaulota bacterium | reverse complement strand
TCTACGTCCCATCCGCATTCGCTTCCCAGACGGCGTTGTCAGGAACTTGACCTCTTGGCGCGAAGTGCTCCTTTGCACTGTTGATTGGCTTAAGTCAGATATCAAGAAAAAGGTCCCTATCCCATGCGGCCCCCGAACCGATGCCCCTCTCGTAGCTACTACAGGGGAAGGCATACGTTCACCGAAGATGGTTGGTTCCCTGTTTGTCGAAACCCACTTCAGTGCGAAGGGGATTGTCAGAAGCACCATCTGGCTTCTGGAGCAGCTCGAGCACAACCCTGACTCTGTGGTACTTGAGTTTTAACTATGGAACTCCGGCCGGTGTGGTTCGACTCCCTGGGCGCCAAGTCCATGTGCGTGCTGGTGCGGACGCCGGACCTCTCCCTCCTCATCGACCCCGGGGCGGCCATCATGCAGCCCGGCTACCCCGCTCCGGACGAGCTCAAGGTGTACTACCTCGCCTTGGCGCAGCTGGCGCTCCAGCGGGCGGCGGCGGAGGCCACCCACATCGCCATCACCCACTACCACTACGACCACTTCCGCCCGGACATGCCCGAGCTCTATACCGGGAAGACGCTCTGGATCAAGGACCCCAACCGCTGGATCAACCGCTCCCAGTGGGGAAGGGCCCGCGAGTTCCTCGCCATCCTGGCCGAGAGCGAGGGCTGGGATGTGGTCGCGCGTTCCCCCGCGGAGGAGGACTACCCGGATCCGGTGGAGGCGCTGCCCTTGGCCGCCTGCACGGACAGACGAGAGGATCTGTTGGCGAAATGGCGGAAGCGCTTTTTAGGGCTTGTCCGGATGTGGCGGAAGGGCTCCTGGGTGGCCGAGGACTCCTTCCGGGGCCGGATCGCCTTCGCCGATGGGCGTGCCTTCCGGGTGGGAGAGACCATGGTCCGGTTCACCCCGCCCCTGTTCCACGGCGGGGAGTACGCCGGCCCGGGCTGGGTGCTGGCGGTGGTGGTGGAACACGGGGGCGTAAAGCTCCTTTACTCCTCGGATCTGCAGGGCCCGCTCATCGAGGACTACGCCGCTTGGATCGTGGAGGAGCGGCCGGACGTGTTGATCCTGGACGGGCCGGCCACTTATCTCCTGGGGCCGTTCCAGTCCAAGGCCAACCTGGCCCGGGCCATCGATAACTGTGTCTGGACGGTGAAAAACGTCCGGGCGGGCCTGATCGTGCTCGATCACCACCTGGCTAGGGAGCCCGGCTTCCGTGCCAAGGTAAAGGGGGCCTTCTCCGCCGGGGCGGTCACCGGGGCGGAGCTCTACGGGTTCCCCCCGCTCACCGACCGCCTGGTCCATTGGCGAACAAGCGAGGAGCTAGATGGTGTTCTAAAGCTTGCCGCCTCACGAAATCTCGATCTGGACCTATTAGGACCGCCCAGTCTGTCCCTATGAGGTTGTAGGTCCCCGCATCGGGTGATTCCCTGGTAATTGGTTCTGTCTGCCGTCCTTGCAAAGCGTGAAGGAAGTTCCATATCCTTAAAGCCGTGATTTGGCGTGGGCTGATCTGTGCGGTCTTCCTGGGTTTATGGGGTGAGACGGCCTTGGGATTGGATCTGTCGGGCTGGTATTATTATGTT
>DQVA01000322.1 GCA_015661965.1 Candidatus Bipolaricaulota bacterium | reverse complement strand
CGGGACCGGCGGCGCCTGGTGGCGCTGCGGCGCACCGAGTTCCTGGAGCTCTCCATCTCCGGCAAAGAGGTGCTCCTCGCCCGTACCGGTTACACCGGGGAGCCGTTGGGGTACGAGCTTTACGTACACCCCCAGGACGCGAGGGAGCTGTGGGAGGTGATCCTGGAGGCGGGTGAAGGATTCGGGGTCATCCCCTGTGGTCTGGCGGCCCGGGACTCCCTGCGCACCGAGGCGGGGCTCCCGCTGTATGGGCACGAGCTTGCCGGGGAACACCGGATCATGCCCCACGAGGCTGGATTCGCTCCCTACGTGAAGCTGCACAAGCCCTTCTTCATCGGCCGCGATGCCTACCTTGCGGCGCTCTCCGCTTGGAAGCGGGAAGTTGTCAGGTTCCGTATTCCAGCCGGGGCCCGGCCGGTGCGGGCCGGGGCGGGAGTGGTGGACCGGGCCGGGCGCCTGATCGGCCGGGTAACGAGCTGCGTCGCCCTGGACGAGGGCCAGGTGGGCCTGGCCCTGCTGTGGCTGCGGGGGGTCCGACCCCGGACACCGCTGGGGTTCCTGCTGGGCGAGGTCCCCCGGGAGGAGATCAAGATCGGGACTAGGTTGCCGCTCCTGGTGTGGGGGGAGGTGCTGCCCCGCTTCCCCGAGCGGCGGCTTTTGCCCCGGGTAGGGGAGGAATAGCGAGGGCTTTTTCGTCGCTTTCAGCTGGTTTAGAATGCTCGTGAAAGGGGGATTCGTTGCGCGGGATCTACGGGCGTTATCTAGAGGTTGACCTCACCAGGGGGGAGCTGGGGGAGCGGGAGCCCCCGGCCCGCTGGTACGAGCTTCATCTGGGAGGACGGGGGATTGCGGCCCGGCTGCTACTGGAGCTGGTGCCGCCGGATGCCGATCCTTTGGGACCGGAAAACGTCCTCATCTTCGCCACCGGGCCCCTCCAGGGGACCGGCCTGGCCGGGGCGGGCCGGCACGTGGTGGCTGGTAAATCCCCCAAGACGAACTCCATCTCCGATTCCTACGCTGGCGGCTTCTTCGGCCATGAGCTGGGTCGGTCCGGCTACGACGGGATCATCGTCCGGGGACAGGCCGAATCCCCGGTCTACCTCCTCCTCTACCAGGGGAAAGCCGAGCTGCGGGGGGCGGAGGACTTATGGGGTAAGTCCACCGGCGAGGCCGAGGAGTTGTTGCAGCAACGTCACCCTGGGGCCCGGGTGGCGGTAATCGGCCCCGCCGGGGAGAACCGGGTGCTGCAGGCCTGTGTCATCCACGACAAGACCCGCGCCGCCGGCCGCCCCGGGTTCGGGGCGGTGATGGGGGCCAAGCGCCTCAAGGCCATCGTGGTCAAGGGCCACCGGGAGAAGCCCTTAGCGGATCCGGAGGGGTTCGCCCGGGCGCGGGCCGCCTTCGCCAAGGACCTCATGTCAAGCGAGGGGATGCAGGCCTTCGGCCGCTACGGCACCGCCCGTGGGCTCACCTGGCTGTCGGAGCAGGGGATCTTGCCCACCGAGAACTTCCGGGAGGGGGTGTTCGATAGGGCTGATGACATCGGCGGGGAGCGGATGGCCGAGGCCATTCTGGTGGACCGCGATACCTGCGCTGGCTGCCCCGTCCGCTGTAAGCGGGTGGTGAGGACCGACTTTCGTGGCCGGTCGGTGCTCCCCGAGTATGGCGGCCCGGAGTACGAGACCCTGGCCGCCTTCGGCTCCCTGTGCCGCTGCTCCGACCTCCGCGCCATAGCGCTTGCCAACCAGCTTTGCAACGCCTACGGCCTGGACACCATCTCCGCCGGGGTATTTGTAGCCACCTTGATGGAGGCCTCGGAACGGGGTTTGCTCGCGGAGCGTGTTCCCTGGGGGGACCCGGAAGCCATCGTGACCTGGGTGGAGCGGCTGGCGAGACGGGAGGGGCTGGCCGGGGAGATCGCCGAAAGGGGACTGGCGAAATGGGCTGAAGAGAGGGGCATCGACTTCGCCATGGTCATTAAAGGGGTGGAGCTGCCCATGCATGAGCCCCGGGGCAAGGTGGGCTTGGGCCTGTCTTACGCCATCAGCCCCCGCGGGGCCACTCACCTGGAGGGGATGCACGACACCATGCTGGAAGGGGAAGCCCCCACCCCGGAACTGGGGGTCACTCGGGGGATGGACAGATTCCAACTCCGGGGCAAGGCCGAGCTGGCGGTGCTATATGAAAACCTGCGCTCGTTTACGAATTCATTGGTGATGTGCGTATTCACTACTAACATGACCGGCTCCCGCTACAACTATCCCCAGCTGCGGGAGCTGTTGCAGTGCGCTACTGGAGTTGAGCTGACGCCCGAGGAGATGCTGAGGATCGGGGAACGGAACTACAACCTTCTGCGGCTTTACGCGGGGCTAGTGGGGTATCGCAAGGGGGACGACGGCCTTCCCGCCAGGCTTCACCAGCCCCTGCCCCGGGGGGCATCGGCGGGGCGCCCCATCGACCCGGTCCAGTTCCGCGAGGAGATCGAGGAGTACTATCGGCTGCGGGGCTGGGATGATTTCGGCCCCACCGACGGGCGCCTGCGGCAGCTCGGCTTGGACGATCTGGTTGGCAGGCTGCCGCGCCATGATTAGGACACGGCAGGGATTACGGGTAACGGCTAACGGATTGCGGCCATGAAGGTGGTGGCGTTCATCGGGCACAAGGGGGCGGGGAAGACCGCGTTTCTGCGGGCGCTGATCCCAGTGCTTGCCGCCCGGGGGATCCGGGT
>DQVA01000028.1 GCA_015661965.1 Candidatus Bipolaricaulota bacterium | reverse complement strand
TCCTCGGCCAGCTCCTGCAACCGCTCCATCGGCTGCACTTAGAAGCTGAGCTCGAACCCGATCGTCACCGAGATCAAGCCGGTGAAGTCGAATCGAGTACGGGAATAAAGGCGGATCCCAGAGAATTCGATAGAGATGTCGATCTCCTGGGACAGGAACCCCAGCCAGTCGAACGAGATGGTGGACCGCAGGCGCACCGGGTCGATGGCAAAGCCCAGGATGAAGTCCGCCTGGTCGAAGGCGAAGACGGAGCTGAGCCACACTCGGGCTCCGATCTCGATGATCGGTTCCTGCCAAGTGTAGGAGGCGTAGAACTGGGCCCAGGCAAAACCCAGGTCGTCGAACACGAATATGGACTCGGTGCGGAGGCACTCGGTGGCGAACCCCAGGTGGATCAGCTCCTCCTCGAACCACCAACCGGCAACGGCGATGAGGTCGGTGGCCGGGTCCTCGTCGATCAGGGAGTAGAGTTCCTCCACCCCGAAGCCGGTTAGGCTACGTACGAAGAACCCCGAGTCGAAGGCGAGCCCCAGGTCGAGCACGATGCCCACCGTGAAGTCGGGGGTCTGACAGGGCGGGGCCAGGTTCTCCACCAGGAACAACGCCCCCAGATCGAAGGGGCAACACCCCCCGCGCACCTCGAACCAGTATTTGGAAAAACAGGGGTCGAAACGCATGCCGGTGGTGAGGGTCACCCCGCCCAATTCGACCCCGAACTGGATGTGTTCTGCCTCCAGTCCGTCCAGGGAGAGGACGGTGCGGCTCTCCACGCTGGCCCCGGCGAACGACAGGCCCAAGGTGATGGTGGTCTCCACTTCCAAGGTGGTCGGCGGGGTGGGAATGAAAGCGAATTCCATCCCCAGCACCCCGGAGAACGTACAATCCGCCTCTTGGGCTATCCCGAGCAGGGACAGCGCCGCCACTGCGATCGTGAACAAACAGGCCTTCCTCATGTCTACCTCCTCTATAGGGAGGATAGGGGAGGAGGCAAAGTGGGTAGGGGAGATAAGGAGGGCGGCCTAGCCGCTTTTGTCCAGGCCGCCCCGGACCGTTGTCTAGAGCAGGGGGGCCAGTACGTCCTCCAAGGTGGGACGGCCGATCTCCTGAAGCTCGTAGCGTACCCGGGTGGAGGGGCGGGGGAGATCCAGCAGTCGCCTGAGGTCGATGGGGGTGGCGATGACGATGGCATCACAAGGCACTTCGGAGATAGTGGCCGCTAACTCGTGGATCTGGCGCTCGCCATACCCCATGGCCGGGAGCACCGGTCCCAGATGGGGATACTTCTGGAAGGTTTCCGCGAGGGAGCCCACCGCGTAAGGGCGCGGATCTACCAGCTCGGCCCCCAGCTTTCTGGCCGCCACCGTGCCGGCCCCGTAGGGCATCTCCCCATGGGTCACGGTGGGCCCGTCCTCGATCACCAACACCCGCTTGCCGGCGATGACGTCGGGGGCTTCCACCGTGATGGGGGAGGCGGCCTCGATGACCGTGGCATGGGGGTTGAGCTGGGCGATGGAGGCCCGCAACCGCTCCGTTTCGGCAACGGATGCTGAATCCACCTTGTTTATCACCACCACGTCCGCCTGGCGGACGTTCACCGACCCTGGCCAGTAGGTGTTCTCGTGCCCGGCCCGCAACGGGTCGGCCACCACGATGTGGAGGGCAGGACGATAGAACGGGAGGTCGTTGTTGCCCCCGTCCCACAGGATGACGTCCGCTTCTTGCTCCGCTTCCTTGAGGATGGCCCCGTAATCCACCCCGGCGAACACTACGTTGCCCCGGTTGATATGGGGTTCGTACTCCTCCCGCTCCTCGATGGTGCAGTTTGCGCGGTCCAAGTCCTGGTAGGAAGCGAATCGCTGTACCGCCTGGGCGACCAGATTTCCGTAAGGCATGGGGTGGCGGACGACCGCCACCTTCTTGCCATGCGCCTTGAGGATCTCCGCCACCCGGCGGGTGGTCTGGGATTTACCACAGCCGGTGCGCACGGCGCACACCGCCACCACCGGCTTCTGGGATGCGAGTTGGGTAGCGGCGGGGCCCAGGAGCCAGAAGTCGGCCCCGGCGGCGACGGCGGTGGCCGCCCGCTCCATCACGTGCTGATGTGATACGTCGGAGTAGGCGAACACCACCACTTCCACCCCGTGGTCCTTTATCAGCCGGGGGAGCTGTTCCTCGGGCTCGATGGGGATCCCCTCCGGATAGCCAGGGCCGGCTAGCTCCGGGGGATAGCGGCGGCCTTCGATGCCCGGGATCTGGGTGGCGGTGAAGGCCACCACCTGGTAGGTATCATTGTTACGGAAGAACACATTAAAATTATGAAAATCTCTACCAGCAGCTCCCATGATGATGACCTTGGTCCTACGCATGTGATCACCTCGCGCTTTTTGTTTCTGGTGGGGCTGACGCCATTATAGCTGAGGAAAGCGGGCCGCGCGAATTGCCGAAGTGCCTCAGAGGAAGTGTTACCGAAGGGGGTATCGATTCCTCACAATTTATGTTACCAAAGCTCAAAGGAGGAACCGATGACCCGGACGAGTATAAGGGAACTAGTGGAAGGCTGGCGACCCAGATACATTGGGGCAAGCCGCAAGGAGAAGAGCCGGATCCTGGA
>DQVA01000056.1 GCA_015661965.1 Candidatus Bipolaricaulota bacterium | reverse complement strand
GATCACCTCCGGGCGGTTGCTGTCCACCGAGATCGGGGTGGGAACCGCCCCTTGCACCACCTCCACCAGCCAGGCCATGTCCTCAGGGTCCCGGGAGGCGGCGCCGATGTTCACATCCAGGTAGTCCGCCCCGGCGGCGGCCTGCTTTTCGGCCCACTTCACGATGGGCTCCGGGTCGTGCTCCCGGATGGCGCGGGCGATGTCTTTGAACCCAGCGTTTATCCGCTCCCCGATCAGGATCATGCTCCCTCCCCCATGAGCTTTCCGATGGCGAGTTTGGTGGCCCTGACAGCCTCGGGATGCCGCATGATCAGGATGTCCGCCCCGGCCAGGAGGTAGGTGTAGGCGGTGGCCGCCTCCCAGAACGGCCCCCGCGCCCGCTCATCGCCCCACTCGGGCTGTTCCTCCACGGGGGCCCGGGCCTCCTTCACCCCCCACACCTCCCGGCCCACGTCCACCAGCATGGGCATGGCCATCAGTTTGTCCCCCCGCAGCCCGGCGATCCGGGTGCGCTCCATGATGGTGTACACGTACTCCAACCCGTACCCCAAGGCCGCGGTGGACGGGTACATCACCAGCCCTTCCAAGGGGAAGCCGGCGTCCATGGCCAGGATGTTCACCTGCTTGGCGATGTTGATGTCCACCGGGGACTCGGCGATCACCTTGTGGCCGTAGGCGGTGGCCAGGGCGGTGAGGGTCTTGTAGTTGTCCTCGGTGATGGTGCCGAGGAGGCAGTTCTCCCCCTGTGCAGCCTCGGCCACGCTGGGGAACACGTCGTTGTCCTTGTCCGGGACCCCGCAGCCCCAGATGATGAGCGGCACTTTCACCGCTTCCAGTACCCGCCGCACCGCCTGGACCGCCTCCTGCGGGGACCTGTTTGCCCCGTTGGGATCGCAGCCCACCAGCCTGAGACAGATGAGGGCGGCCCCATACTCCTCCACGCACTTCTTGGCCCACTCCCCGGGGTCATCGAACACGTCCTGGAACGGCGCCCGCACCACCGGGGGCCAATCCTGGGGCGGGATGTCCCACACCTCCATGGCCACCACCGGGGGGTGGGGGATCTCCCCGTCGAAGTGGTGGAATGGCAGGGCCCGCTCTCCCCCCACGGTGATCAGCCGTTCCCGGGTGCCGCCCTCCTGCGGGGTAGCCCCTAAGGTCACGGTGTAGATGGCCTGGGAGAAGCTCTCCCGCACGTCTGGGACCTCGATCGCCATCAGCCCTCCTTTCCTATGCTCAGCTTCCCGAGCAGCCCCTGCACGGCCCGGCTGGCCGGCGACTCTGGGGGGAGCCCCGCGAGCGGCCGCCCCCGGGCGGACAGCTCTTCCACCTGGGGGTCGTAGGGGACGGTCCCCAACAGGGGCAGGCCCGACTCCTCCACCTGGGGCAGTTCACCGCGCACGCGGTTTATCACCAGGAACTTCTTCCCCACCCGGATCCCCAAGTCCTCGGCGATGTCCTTGATCCGCCGCGCCGCCCGCAGCGACACCGGGGTGGGCTCTGCCACCACCAACAACACGTCCACATCCTGGGTGGTCCGCCGCGACAGGTGCTCCATCCCCGCCTCGTTGTCCAGGACCACGTAGCGATAATTCCCCGCCAGGGAGTCGATGACCCGACGCAGTACATGGTTCACCATGCAATAGCAGCGGGGGCCTTCCCCGTGGCCCATGGACAGGAGGTCCAACCCCTGGTCCTCCACCAGACACTGGTGCAGCCCCAGCTCCAACAGCTGGTCCTTGGGCACCCCGGGGGGTAGCTCGGAGATCTGCTCCAACACCTCGTCCCGCAGTTGGCCGATGGTCCGCTCCACTTTGAGGCCCAGGGCCTCCCCCAAGTTGCAGTTGGGATCGGCGTCCACCGCCAGCACCGGCCCGGGGACGCGCAGGGCCTGGATGATCAGGGCGGCCAGGGTGGTCTTCCCGGTGCCCCCCTTCCCGGCCACGGCGATCACCTGCGGCTTCATACCGGCTCCCCCAACCTAAGCGCCCCTCGCACCGTGGGAAACCGAGCTAGATCGGTGTGGGGGAGGAACTTGGCGGCCATGAACTCGTCGTAGTAGTAGGGGCAGGAGATGAGGTCGTAGTAGGTAACCCCGGCGGCGATCCGTTGGGCCTCCTCCCAGGCGGTTCGGGAGAGGAGGGCCAGCTTGGCCCCGGCCAGGGCGGTGTTCCCCAGGAAATGGACCCGCTCCAGGGGCACGTCCGGGATCAACCCCAGGGTCACGGCGTTGCGCAGATCCAGGTGGCTGCCGAACGCGCCGGCGAGGTAGATCCGGGACAGATCCCGGGGCCGCACGCCCATTTCCCGCAACAGGATGGACACCCCGGCGTAGATGGCGGCCTTGGCCCGCAGGGCGTTTTCGATGTCGCGCTGGGTGATCACGATCTCCCGGGGGGCTTCCCCGGCGGGGACGAGGACGAACGCCAGTTCCCCGGCCCGTTCCCGCACCAGCTTCGCATCCGGTCTGAGGCGGCCGGCCCGGTCGATGTAGCCGGCCCGGAACAGGCCGGCGATGGCGTCGATCAGCCCGGAGCCGCACAGCCCCTGGGGCGGCGCATCCCCCACGGTGCGGTAGCGGACGCCAGTGGGGTGGATCTCCACCTGGGCGATGGCCCCCCGGCTGGCGCGCATGCCGCAGGTCACCCCCGCCCCCTCGAACGCCGGCCCGGCCGAGGCGGAACAGGCCACCACCCAGTCCTTGGATCCGAGCACGATCTCCCCGTTGGTGCCGATGTCGATGAGCAGGGCCAGCCCTTCGCACTTGTGAAGTCCGGTGGCCAGGATGCCGGCGGTGATATCCCCCCCCACCCAGCCCCCGATCCCGGGCAGCAGATACAGGAGCCCCCGGGGGTTGATGCGGATCCCCACCTCCGCCGCCCGCACCGGGGGCGGCGCCAAGGCCGCCGCCACATACGGGTGCCGCCGCAGTGCCCCCGGAGGGAGCCGCAGCAGGAAATGGACCATGGCGGTGTTGCCGGCACAGAGCACCGCCACCACGTCGGAGAGCTTGATCCCCTGCCGGTCCACCATCAGGGACACCAGGTCGTTTATGTCCTCCACCACCAGGGCCTGGAGCCGGGTGGGGCCCTGGCGCTCGGCGGCGATGATGCGGCGGGTCACCTCCTCCCCGTACGCCCGCTGGGAGTTGTACTTGGCCTCCGCGTCCAGGGTCTCCCCGGAGTTGAGGTCTATAAGGTGCGCCACCACGGTGGAGGTGCCCACGTCGATCGCCGCCCCGTAGGTCGTCCCGGCGCGGTCGCCGGGCTCCACCTGCAGCAGCTCCACCGTGCCGCCCCGTTGGGCCAGGGTGGCGGTCACCCGCCAGCGGCTATCGCGCAACAGGGCGGGGAGGGACTGGAGGACCTTGAGGCCGGCCTGGAGGATAGGGGCAGGGCGGAAGCGGCGGATCTCGCGGAACAGGCGCTCCTGGTCGCCCAGGTTGTCCTCCAGGGTGGGCGGCGGCAGGGAGAGGAAGAGTTTTTCCACCAGGGGCTCCCGGGGGAACTTCTCGCCGGCCTCGGCCTCCGGGGCCAGGAACTCCCGGGCGTCCAGGTCCACCACAGCCTCCCGGCCGGCCCGTGACTCTGGCGGCACCTCCACCACGGCATCCCCCCGCACCACCGCCTGGCAGGCGAGCACGTACCCCCGTTTGATCTCCTCCCGCGACAGGTGCAGGGTGGGGGCGGCCTCCACCTGGCCCTGCCGCACGATCAGCCGGCAGCGGCCACAGATCCCCTCCCCGCCGCACACGCTGGGGAGCTCCACCCCGGCGGCGGCCGCCGCGGCAAGCAAAGTCGCCCTCGCCGCTACCCGCGCCTCCTTCCCCCCAGGGAGGAAGGTCACCCGGTATTCCCGCTTCCCACTCAGTTGGGCTTCCACTCGTTCTTGAGGAAGGCCGGGATGCCGGCGGCATCTTCCGGCCCCACGATCACCTCCCAACCCGTCTCTTCCTGGATCTCCATCTTGAGCACCGCCACGAGCCCGGGGATGATGATTTTTCCGTGATTGACCCGGTCCATCACCCCGTACTCCCGCACCGTCTTTATGATCTTCTCGGCGGTGAGGCGATCGTCGGCGTAGGCGTTGAGCACCCCCAACCCCTCGGTGTCGATCACCGCGATGTAGGCCGGCACCTTACTCCGCTCCACCTCCCCCTCCACGGTGAAGTAGGTGAGGGCGAAGTTGGTGGTGACCAACACCGGCGAGTCCGGCCCGGGGCCTCCCACCTCGTATAGCTTGGCCTCGATGGCGTTGGGCACCTGGGGATCGGTGTAGATGTTCTGGCGGGCGGCAAGCAGGGGCAGGGCCAGCTCCGGCCCGATAGGGGGGAACACCACCACCGACGCGTACTTGCACACATAGGCCACCCCTTGGGCGAGGAGCTCGTAGGGATCGTCCCCGACGGCGAAGGCCAGGGTGGGGTAGCCTACCGGTCGGAAGGTCTTCACCAGGGCCAGCCGCCTGAGGTGGACCAGGGCCGTGAGGGTGGGGAGGAGCCCCCGGGCACCGGGGTCCAGGACCAGGTCCTCCACCCCCAGCTCCTTGAGCTTGCCGGTGAGCGCGGCCAGCCCCTCCACCCCGTCCCCCTTGACCCCCAGCGGGCAGGAGTGCTCCACAGCCAGGGCCGCCATGGCCTCCAGGTTCCCGGAGGTGGCCGGGTAGAGGAGGGGGCGGCCGTCCCCGCAGGCCGCCAGCGCCTTCCCCAGGAGGTCCGGATCCTCGCAGATGAGCATGAGCGGGAGGTCGGAGGCCTCTCGGGCCGCCTGGACCGCAGTCGGGAAGTCGCCCCCCCGGTGCTCGACGGCGATCAGGTTCACCCCGATCTCCTGGCCGATCCTCACGAACCTGAGGGAAGTGGCTTCCTTGACCCGGGCGGACAGCTCCTGCGGGGGGAGGTCATCCGGGACGCGCACCGCGATGGCACAGGGGCGGTGGAACTTCTCCTCGTGACGGAATAGCACCGTCTCACCGCCCACCTCCCAGGCCCGGTCCCCGGTCCCGATGGTGACGGTACGCATGGGCGGGGCCTGGGCCTCGCCCAGGGCGGCCTTGGCCTCCTCCGATACGTGGGGGCACTGATCCAGGGCCACCTTCTTGGCCGCCACCTGCATGGCGAACGCCATGCAGGTGGGGAAGCCGCAGTCCCGGCAGTTGGTGCGGGGAAGCAGCTTGTAGATCTCGATCCCCGTGAGCCTTTTAGCCATCCCTTCCTCCTCGGTCCCTCAGCTTCACCCGGTACGTGTCACCTAGATGAGTGACTCCATCCCCAGGGCCGGATGGCCCACCCGCTCCAGGAACTCCAGCAGCTCCTCCGAGGTGAGGGCGTCCTCCTCGGTGGCGATCTTGTCGAGGAGCTCCGGAGCACCGATCTCCTCCAGGCGCGCCTTAAGTCGGTCGGCGATCTCCTCCTTGAGCTCTTTGGGCATCCATACCAGCCGGCGGATCCCCCCCTCGGCGGAGATGAATTTTTCACTGGTGATATAGAGCTTTCCGATGCCCAAGAAGCCCGGCGTCTGCACCCCGCCCCCGATCTGGCCGGCCATGGTGGAGAAGGGCATCCCGATGGGGGTGTCGCCGGTGTACTCGCGGCTGACGATCATCACCCCGTTGGTCTCCGGAAGCACCGCCACGATGCACTCAAAGCACCCACACGAGGTCTGGGGATCCTGCATGATGGAGTACATGCTGACCCGCTCCAGGTTCCCGTCCGAGGCCCGCCTTACGTACTCGTTCACCCCCCGCCACTGGCCCAGCACCGGGTCGATGGTGTCGCCCTTTTTGATGGGCTGGTTGGGGCCGTGGGGGTCCATCTCGAAGGAGGCGGCGCAATCGAGCCAGGTGTAGGCCCCGCACAGGCCCAGCCGCTGTGGGGTGACCACACACACGTGGGTGGGGGCGTAGGATTGGCACAGGACACAGGAATAGAACGTGTCCACGTCCTCGTCCTTGAGCCCGGCGATCCGCTCGTCCCGCTTACGGTAGACCTTCTTCGCCTCCTCCAAGGGCTCCTTGATCACCTGCGGGTCGGTGATCAAGGTCACCTGCACCTTGTCCACGATCCCGCCGAAGTCCTCGTGGAACTTGTGGACCAGGATCTCCCCGTAATGCTTGAGGCGAAAGCCCTTCTGGAACGCCTCCTTGGAGATGCGGATCCAGGGGATGGCCCGCTGTCCCATGTGAAATACCCCGTTGGCCCAGGATACGTACTCGTGGATCCTCCTCTCCAGCACCGGCTCGAAGTCCTCCTTGAACCGGCGGCCGGCCACCTCCACGATCACCCCCAAGGGCAACGCCCCGCCCTCCTCCACCTGATCGATGTCGGGGCCGATGAGGGAGATTTTGCCGTCCTCCACCTCGGACATGGGCCGCCCGCGCAGGAGCTCGAAGGAATCGGTGTATTTCCCGCCGAACTGGACGTGCATCTGCTCCTTGCGGACCCGTTCCCCTTCAAAACCGGCGCCGTAGGGGACGGGGATGGGGATCTCCGACACCTTGATCTTGAGGCCCCGCACCTCGATGGCCTTTGGCACCAGCTTGTCCCTGGGGATACCGGACACCACGTGCTCGTAGGTGCAGATCCCCCGGGGGAGGATCTGGGGGATGGGGACGTCGGCGATCACGGGGAACCCGAAGTTGATGGCCCCGGCGGCGGTGGCGTATTTCTCATCGGTGAGGAGCTGGCCGCCGTTCTGGGAGGGGAGGTCCGCCCCCAGGGCGAGGACAAACGCGTATACCCGTTCCTTGTTGTAGAGCAGGATCTTGCGCGCCGCCTCCAGGTCCCCCGGCTTGATGCCGCCGAAGGTCATGGCCGCCCGGGCCGCGAAGTTCAGGGCGTGGACCGCGGCGGAGGTGTCCTTGCCGTAGGGCACCAGGAACGTGTCCCAGTTCATCTCGATCCCGGCCTCGGCCAGTTGCTCCGCCATGGACACGCCCCCGGTATGGGAGGCCATGAACACCAGGATGTTCCGCTCCTGCAGGGAGCGGGCCAGCTCCACCGCCTCCTCCACTGTGGGCAGGGCCCCCACGCAGGCGGCGAACCCCGGCATCCTGCCGTCCACCAACTTGATCCCCTGGGTGCGGAGGATGGTGTCGTCGGTGAACCCAAGCCAGATCCCCTCCGGCTCTTCCCCCCGCACGTACTTGAGGGCCTCGATGATCTCCTCGGCGATCAGGGTGGCGACCCCGGCGTCCAGGGCCGGCCCGAGATAGGGGAGCCAGTGTGAGTCCGCCGGGACGGGGGGCAAAAGCTCCCTGGCTCGGGCCAAGGCCTTTTCCGCATCGGCCAGCGTCTTGACTTCCAGGCCGGTCAGGGCGAGGATGAGGGGGAGGAAATAGGCCGTGTTGGGGAACTCCACCTTCTTTTGTGGGCCGTAGGCCTCGATCGCCTGGGAGAGCTCCCTCTCCGCCTGCTCCACATACCCATGGGCCCCTCTGATGGCGGCCTGCGCGATGATCCTGGACATCTTT
>DQVA01000178.1 GCA_015661965.1 Candidatus Bipolaricaulota bacterium | reverse complement strand
GACCGTGGTCTCCCCGGCCGCGATGACCAGGGCCGGGGGCGGGAGCGGCCGCCGGAAGCGCACCAGCTCGCGGGCCAGAGCTGCAAGCACCTTAGCCACCTCGCGGGCCTCCCCCTCCAGGGTGGTGGTGAGGATGAGGGTGCGGTAGCCGAGGCGGGCCCCTTCCCTGGCAGCGGCCTCGGCCGCCGTCCTCCCCGAGCCCACGATTACGTTCTGGACCAGCTCGAACACTGGGTCCCCGGGCTTTGGGGTCTCATTGATCTCCCCCCGCACCCCGGCCTCGATGTGGGCTCGCACCCCCGGCGGTACCTTATCCCAGAGGCCGTAACGTCTCAGGATCCGGGCAGCGTCCTGGAAGCTGGTGGGGTCCGGGGCGGTGGGACCGGAGGCGATGGCGTCCAACGGGTCTCCGGGCACGTCGGACAAGATCAAGGAGAGGACCTGAGCCGGGGCGGCCAGGCGAGCTAGTTGTCCGCCCTTGACCCGCGACAGGTGCTTGCGCACCGTGTTCAGCTCCTGGATGTTGGCCCCGGAGCGTAGCAGTAACTCGTTTGTGCGCATGAGGTCCTCTAGGGTGATCCCCGCCGCGGGCAGGGTGAGCAGGGCCGAGCCCCCGCCGGAGATGAGTACCACTACCAGATCTGTTTCCCCGGCCTCCGAGACGAGCTCGACGATCCCCTGGGCGGCGGCCAGGCCCCGGGCGTCGGGCACCGGATGGGCCGCCTCGGCCACCGCCACCCGCCCGGTGGGCACCTTGTAGCCGTCGGCGGTGACCACCAGCCCGGCCGTGATCCGCTCCCCCAGGACGTCCTCCAGGGCGGCGGCCATGCGGGCGGCGGCCTTGCCGAACCCCACCACCAACAGGCGCCGCACGGAGCTCAGGTCATAGGTCCGGCCGGCCACCGCGAGCCGGTCCCCCTGAAGGCGGAGGGCTCGACGCAGGCACCATTCCGGGGTCACCGCCGCCAATGCCGCCTTGGCTATCCGCTCCAGGTCCGCCCTTATATCCTTGTCCACTCCTGTTCCCTCCCCTATCCTTCTCCCATGGACAAGCCCGAAAAGCTCAGGGAGATCGCCGCCCGGCTCACAGATCATTACGGGCCCATCTGGCGCCGCCCCGGAGGCGACCTCCTGGATATCCTAATCGGGACTATTCTTTCCCAGAACACCTCCGATCTCAACCGGGACCGGGCCTATGCCGAGCTGCGGCGCCGCTTTGCGAGCTGGGAGGAAGTGCTTTCCGCCCCGGTGGAGGAGGTGGAACAGGCGATCCGGGGGGCGGGCCTCCACCGCCAGCGGGCCCGTAGGATAAAGCAGGTGCTGGCCCGCCTTTGGGAGGAGCGGGGGGAACTTTCCCTCGAGTTCCTGGCGGAGCTCCCGGACGGGGAGGCGGAAAGGTGGCTCCTTTCCCTGCCCGGGGTGGGGAAGAAGACCGCCTACATCGTGCTCCTGTTCGGCCTGGGGAGGCCCTTTTTCCCGGTGGACACCCACATCGCCCGGGTCACCAGGCGGCTGGGCCTGGTGGGGGAAAACGAGGAGCCACACGCCGCCTTGGCCCCCATCGTCCCCAGGGGGGAGGAACTGGGGCTACACCTATACCTGATCCGCCTGGGCCGGGAGGTATGCCGGGCGAGGCGGCCCCGCTGTCAGGCCTGTCCCCTGGCAGATCTTTGCGACTACGTCCTTTCCAAGCTCCACCCCGCCTTGCGGACACTTCTCCGGCAAGGACACCCACCCCCGCTCCTCGTCCAGTACGAGGACGGGGATACGGAGCCGGCCCACGTGGACCGGGAGGGGATGCTGGCCCTGGCGGCCGACCCCGAGGTGTGCTATCTTGAGCCCTCGCGAAAGCTTTCCCCTAAGGAGGATCCGGGATGACCAGAGAGGAAGCGCTGGCGCTCGTCAAGGAAAAGGTGCGGACCGTGAACCTGGTGAAGCACATGCTGGCCGTGGAGGCGGGGATGCGGGCCTTGGCACCGCGCTTCTCCGGGGACCCGGACCGCTGGGCCCTAGCCGGGCTTTTGCATGACCTGGACTACGAGGAGACCAAGGACACTCCCGACCGCCATGGCCGGGTCACGGTGGAGCTTCTGCGGGGCCGGGGCTTTTCGGACGAGGAGATCCTGGCAGCGATCCTGGCCCACGCCGGACACAAGCAGCCCGACAGGCCCATGGAATGGGCACTCTGTTCAGTGGACCCCCTCACCGGGCTCATCGTGGCCGCGGCGTTGGTACACCCGGAGCGGCTGGGGGGACTCACGGTGAAGAACGTGCTCAACCGCTACAGGGAGAAGGCGTTCGCCCGCTCCGCCTCCCGGGAGGGCATCGCCGCCTGCGCCAATTTGGGGCTCTCGCTTGAGGAATTCGTGGGGACCGTACTTCCCGCCATGCAGGGGATCAGAAGGGAGCTGGGGCTCTAGCGATCAGACCCGCCGGAGCAAGCTCAGGGCCTGGGTCAGTGGGGCCTCGAATACCCCGATACAGTAGTCGGACACCCCTCCCACCCAGATGAGGCGGTCCTTCCACAGGAGGAGGCCGTTCCCGAACAGGGCCAGGGACCGGTCACCGTACTCCTCCACCAGGCCTTGGGGGGCGAGGAGGTAGTCGGACACTGCCAGCAACCTTCCCGCCTGATCCACCAGGGCCAGCCCGTTGCGGTAGGAGAAGTCGGCCCGGTGTACCCCGTGCCAGCCCACCAGGTACCCCTCGTCTCCCAGGGGCACGGCGTTGGTCGACCAGCCCACCTTGTGCTCCCAAGGTTCGGGTACCAGCTCCGGCTCCAAGCTGTCCCCTTGGAGCTCCAGCGTGGACAGATCCGCCACCCCCCGCCAGCACATGTCAGGGGCGTCACCCACGCCCATGGGCCGGGTGAGCACGGTCGCCTGGTCACCGTGGGCCTCTAGCAGGGCAGAGTCCTTGTTCTCGGGGACGAACTCCCCCTCCCCGGTCAGCACCCGGAAGTATCCCTTCCGTTCCAGGCGGAACTCGCGATCCAGTTCGGCGAAGGCGAGCACCGCCCGGAATCCTGGCCCTCCGTCCTGCAGGCGTCCCACCCCGGTGTAGAGGATCCGGAAGCCGTCGGGTTTCAAGCTTACCCGGGGGTCCTCACAGCCGCGGTCCACCTCCCACCCCCGCTGGGGCCAGAGGACGATGGTGGTGGGGTAATCCCGTTTCGGGAGCGGACCCAACAGTTCCTCTACCGACAGCTCGAACACGCCCACGCTGGAGGTGTAGGAGTAGTAGTCGAACACCAAGCGCGGGAACACCAACACCCTATCGTCCAGCAGGGCGGCCCCGGGATTGAAGGCGGCCAGGGGGCGGCGGGGGTAATTGGTGACCTGGAGCTGGTCGGGGGTGATATAGCCGACGCGGCGGAACAGGGGGTGAAGCTTATCCTGTCGCAATCCCCGGCGAGCCTCCAGGGCGCGCTGTGCCCGACGGGCGAGGCTGTGCATATCCCCTCCTTGAGCAACCGGTTGGGCAAATATACCCCACCCCGAGAAAGCCCGCTACCCCGCACAGCCACAGGAGCGGCGCACCACCAGCTCGGTGGCCAATACCACCTGTCGCGCTCGCGGTCCCTCCCCCCGCACCAGCTCCAACAGCCGCCGGGCCGCCACTTCGCCCATCTCCCAGCGGGGCACAAACACGCTGGTTAACGGCGGGGCCACGTAGGGAGCCAGATCCCCGTCGTCGAACCCCACCACCGCCACGTCCCCGGGCACCGCGATGCCCCTGTCGTGCAAGGTGCGCATGGCCCCGATGGCCATGGAATCGTTGGCTGCGAAGATGGCCTCCGGGAATTTCTCTAGATCAAACAGCCTTTTCATCGCCACCCGCCACGACTCCGGCCGCCGGCCCCCCTCCACCACCAGCTCCTCCCGATATGGAAGCCCGTGGGCCTCCAGGGCCTGGCGGTATCCGTCCCGGCGACGGGCGAAGCTGGGGTCGGCCAGGGTCTCGGCGATGAAGGCGATCTCCCGATAGCCGTGGGCAAGCAGGTGCTCCACTGCGGCCCGCGCGCCGCCCAGGCTATCAGGGAGCACCGAGTCCACCCCGGGCAGGGCGTTGTCCACCAGCACCACCGGCAGCTCCCCCTGCAGGGGCAACACCAGCTCGGGCCCGATGTCAGTGCCCAGGAGGGCCAAGCCGTCCACCCGCCCCTCTTGAGCGCACTTGGGGGGGGCCTCCTCCCGCAGCACCGAGAACACCACGTGATAGCCTTCCCTGGCCAACGTGGATTCCATAGCCTCCAAGACGAGGCTGTAGAAGGACCGCTCCACTGGCAGGTGGCGGGCGGCGATCACCACCCCGATGCAGCCGGTGACCTTGGTGGCCAGCCCCTTGGCGTGCACGTTGGGCCGATACCCCAGCTCCTTGGCCGCCCGCAGCACCCGGGCCCGGGTCTCAGGCCGCATCCGCCCCTTGCCGTTCAACGCCCGCGAGGCGGTGGACGGCGATACCCCGGCCCGCTTGGCCACATCTCGGATGGTAACCGCCATGGCCCTGGGATATTAGGCCCGGGCAACCGGTGGCTCAACGCCGGGACCGGGGCTAGATCACGCCGAGCTCGCGCCCCACCTTGGCGAACGCCTCGATGGCGAAGTCCAGGTCTTCCTTCGTATGCACCGCAGAGATCATCACCCGGATGCGGGCCTTCCCCTTTGGCACCGTAGGGTAGGCGATGGCTTGGGCGAAGATCTCCTCCTCGAACAGGCGCTTGGAGAACTCCCAAGCGGTCTTGGCCTCCCCCAGCATGATGGGGGTGATGGGCGTCTCGGAGTGACCGGTGTCGAACCCGAGGTCGGCCATCTTGCTCTTGAAATATGTGGTGTTGTCCCACATCCTCTGTACCGGCTCGTCCGTCTCCGAGAGGATGTCCACCGCGGCGATGCAGGCGGCCACGTCCGCCGGGGTGGTGGCGGAGGAGAACAGGAACG
>DQVA01000223.1 GCA_015661965.1 Candidatus Bipolaricaulota bacterium | reverse complement strand
CGGCGAGGGGGATCGGCTCCACCTCCCCCAGGAGAAGCTTGGCCAGGGGCGCGCTCAGGGCGAACAGCCCCGCCGCGAGCAGCACCTCGGGATAGCCGCTCCTAAGTCGCGACCGCATGCCCACATCGCCTGGCCGGGATTTCAGCCCTTGAGCAGGCGGGCGTTGATGGCCACGATCACCGTGGACAAAGCCATCAGCGCCGCCCCCAACGCCGGGGACAGCACCACCCCCACCGGGTACAGGGCCCCGGCGGCCAGGGGGATGGCGAAGGAGTTGTAGCCCGTGGCCCACCCCAGGTTCTGCACCATCTTCCCGTAGGTGGCCCGGGCGAGCCCGATCACCGCCGCGATGTCCCGGGGGTCGTTCCGCACCAGCACGATGTCCGCCGACTCGATGGCGACATCGGTGCCAGCGCCGATGGCGATCCCCACGTCCGCTTCCACCAAGGCGGGGGCATCGTTCACCCCGTCCCCCACCATGGCCACGGTGAGGCCCTGGGCCTTCACCTTCTTGATCACCTCGGCCTTCTCGTGGGGAAGGACCTGGGCGAAGTAGTCATCGAGGCCCAGTTCCCCGGCCACCCACTTGGCCACCTCTTCGGCATCGCCGGTGAGCATCAACACCTTTATGCCCATGGCCTTGAGCCGCTCCACCGCCTCCCGGGATTCGGGGCGGATCATGTCCGCAAGGGCGATGGCCCCCACCGGCTTCCCCCCCACCAAAAGGTAGACCACCGTCTTTCCCTGGGCGGAGAGCTCCTTGACCCGGGGATCATCGGGGTCGTGTCCCTGCTCGGCGAGGTAGCTGGGGCTCACCACCTGGATCGCCTCCCCGTCCAGCTTGCCCTCCACCCCCCGGCCGGGGATGGCCTTAACGTCCTGGGGCTCCGGGAGGTCGATCCCCCGTTCCCTGGCCGCGGCCACGATCCCCGTGGCGATGGGGTGCTCGGAGCGGGATTCCACCGCCGCCGCCAGCCGCAATACCTCCTCCTCCGGGAGGTCGGAGAGCGCCACCACGTCGGTGACCCCGAACTGGCCCAGGGTGAGGGTCCCGGTCTTGTCGAACACCACCGCCTGGAGCCCCCGGGCGCGCTCGAAGGCGGTGCGGTCCCGGATCAGGAACCCCCGCCGGGCGGCGATGGCGGTGGAGACCGAGACCACCAGCGGAATCGCGAGCCCCAACGCGTGCGGGCAGGCGATCACCATCACCGTGACCATGCGGGTGAGGGCGAAGTTGAACTCCTTCCCGGCGCCCAGCCATCCCAGGAGCGTGGCCGTGCCCCCGCCGATGGCGATCAGGGTGAGCCAGAGCGCCGCCCGGTTGGCCAGGTCCTGGGTCTTGGAGCGGGCCTCTTGGGCCTTCCGCACGAGGTCGATCACCTGCGCCAGATACGTCTCGTCCCCGGTGCGCTTTACCTCCACGGTGATGGCCGATTCCCCGTTTATCGCCCCGCCGATCACTTCATCCCCTTCCCCTTTTTCCACCGGCCGGGACTCCCCCGTGAGCATGGACTCGTTCACCGTGGTGCGCCCCTCGATCACCACCCCATCCACGGGGATCTTCTCGCCGGGCTTCACCAGGACCCGGTCGCCCGGTTTCAAAGCCTCGATGGGCACGTCCTTCACGGCGCCGTTCACCATAAGATGGGCGGTGGAGGGCATGAGCCGGGCCAGCTCCTCCAGGGCTTTCGAGGCCCCCATCACCGAGCGCATCTCGATCCAGTGGCCCAGAAGCATCACGTCGATCAAGGTGGCCAGCTCCCAGAAGAAGACCTGCCCCCGCAGGCCCAGGACCACCGCGGCGGAGTAGATATAGGCCACCGAGATGGCCAGGGCGATCAGGGTCATCATCCCCGGCTGTCGCTTTCCCAGCTCCTCCCACATCCCCTTCAGGAAGGGCCAGCCCCCGTAGAAGTAGACCGCCGAGGCGAGGGCGAGCTGGAGGTAGGGGGCCCCGGGGAAGGCCAGGGCCTCAGGGAGGCCCAGGAACCTCTGGACCAGGGGGGAGAGGAGGAGGATGGGGACGGTGAGGCCCAGGGAGACCCAGAACCGGCGGCGGAAGTCGGCCACCATCTGGGCGTGGTGGGCATGGTGGTCGTGCCCCCCGTGGCCCTTGTGTTCGCCGTGGGCCATGCCCCCATGGCCGGCGTGTCCTTTGTGTTCGCCGTGACCGGCGTGTCCGCCGTGGGCCCCGGGCTCCGGGCCTTCACCGGAGGTCCCGGCGTAGGCCTCCGGGTCCTTATCGAACTTTTCCGCACAGGACGCGGAGCAGAAGTAGAAGGTCTTTCCCCGGAGCTCCCGGGTCTCGGCGGCCGCCGCGGCCTCGATCTCCATCCCGCACACCGGATCTTTGACTTTCATCCTTTACCTTCCTTTGGGCTCAGCAGCAGTGGCCGGAGTGGTCGTGGTCGTCCGGGTCGTGGTGGCGGCGGCTTCCCAGGGCCAAGCGCACGGCGATGTAGATCACCGTGCCCAGGACGAACAACCCCAACAGGCCCCACAGGACCATCCAACCTGAATGCATCTCGTAACCCCACATATTGCCTCCTTTAACCTACCCACCTGGGGTGGGTCCCAGCATACCACCAACCCAGGCCAAGTGCAAACCGGTTGCAACTCGGTCTGGGTCAGGAGGACAGCCGCACCGCGGTGCCGTAGGCCAGGACCTCGGCCGCCCCGGCCATGGTCTGGGCGGTGGCCAGCCGCACCCCTACCACCGCATCCGCCCCCAGCCGCTCCGCCTCCTTCACCAGCCGTTGGAGGGCCAATTCCCGGGCCTCGGTGAGCATCTGGGTGTAGTCCTTTATCTCCCCCCCTACCACGTTCCTGAGGCTGGCCATGATGTCCCGGCCCAGGTGCCTGGCCCGGATGGTGCTCCCCTGCACCAACCCCAACACCTCGGTGATCTCCTTCCCCGGGATACGATCAATCGTGGTCAGAAGCACCGCGCACCTCCTTTATCCGCTCCCAGATGAGCCCGGCCAGCGTCAGGACCAGGCCCGCCACTCCGATGAGGATCACCCATTTGAGGAACGGCGGGATCCCATGCATCCGCCAGAGGAACCGCACCAGCTCGAACCCAGCGTAGCCGAACAAAAGCAGCACCGACCCCACAAGCAGCCCATAACCGATCTTTAACATATTTACCCCCTGTTTCAG
Source organism: Candidatus Bipolaricaulota bacterium (assembly GCA_015661965.1). Classification (GTDB taxonomy): domain Bacteria; phylum Bipolaricaulota; class Bipolaricaulia; order Bipolaricaulales; family Bipolaricaulaceae; genus UBA3574. The sequence goes on along the minus strand of DQVA01000223.1, from coordinate 687 downwards.
ATTAGCCCCGACCCGACGGAGAGGCAACCTGTAGTGGACCCCAGAGTTCCGCCACCCCCTTCGAAGATGGGCTCAACATACTGGGAGTACGTAGTGCAGGGTCAAGGTTCCGGCGGGTTTGGAATTTCAGAACCAGCTTGCTGGATCCGTGGTAAGGAAGTCTTCAAGGGGAACCCCGTCCCCACCAAACAAGTAGCATCCTGTGAACCTTGAACTCCCTTGCGAAAGCTTCCATGCCGGTGAGACGCTGGGTTCGATACGAACTCTTGACCTCGATGGCCACGATCTTCGCCCCTTTTACTAGGACGAAATCCACTTCGCGGTTACCCACTACCCAGTAATAAACACGAATTGGCGTACCCCAGGTTGCGTTCACCAACCACATGCCCACCGCGGACTCCACCAGCCGATCCCAGATTCCCTGGTTTTCCCTCGCCTCTTCATACTATACGTCCAGCTGGGCGGTCATCAGGGCGTTGTTGTGGACCTGGAGCTTCGGGCTCGACGCCCATCGCCGGACCCTTTGGCCGCGTATGTGGGGAGCCCCTCCAGCAAGCCTGCGGCTGTAATGCCGCAGAGTTAACGGGTATCGAAGACTTAGCCGTTGCCTCGTAATCACGGTTACCCATGGAGCCTCCTCAACCGTTCCAAGTTCTTGTGAACCCTGCGCTGGAGCTCTACCGGGTT
>DQVA01000006.1 GCA_015661965.1 Candidatus Bipolaricaulota bacterium | reverse complement strand
GAAATTTCTCGGGGGAGGCCGGAAATGCCGTATTTAAGGGATCGACCCCTCGGAAACCTGCCCTAAGTTGTCAAAGTTGGGCCTGATCGTGGGTGACGTACACCGAGGTGATACCCAGGTCCTCCTGCACGCGTTTTATCTCACCCCGCATCCTGAGCCTCAGCTTGGCATCGAGGTTCGAGAGCGGCTCGTCGAACAAGAGGATGGCCGGTTCTTTGACCAGTGCCCGGGCCACGGCCACCCGTTGCTGCTGCCCCCCGGAAAGCTGGGCCGGCCGCCGATCCAATAAATCCCCAATCCCCATCATGTCCGCTACCCGTTGGACCCGCTCCCGCATCTCCTTGCGCGGGGTCCGCTTCAGCTTCAACGGATAGGCGATGTTATCAAAAACCGTCATATGCGGGTACAGGGCATAGGACTGGAAGACCATCCCGATGTTCCGCTCTTTGGGGAGGAGATGGTTCACCACCCGATCGTCGAACTTGATGTAGCCCGAGGTGGGGCGGTAGATACCCGCGATCATGAGCAGGGTGGTGGTTTTGCCGCAACCGGAGGGGCCCAGCAGGGCCACGAACTCCCGATCCCCGATGTCCAAGTCCAGTTCGTCCACCGCCTTGACCTTCCCGAAGTACTTGCACAACTTTTCCGGCGTGATCTCCATCCTCACACCCCTCCCTTGCGACCCCCGCTGTAGATGTTGAGCAAGGCCTCTTGGGTGAACAGGAAGAACAGCACCACCGGGATGAGCTGGAACAGCCCCACCGCCGCCACGGTGTTCCACTCCGTCATCACCGACTCGCTGATGAAGTTCTGCACGTAAAGGGAGAGAACTGAAAACCTGCCCGCCCGGCCCGAGGTAAAGGTAAGCGGGATCAGATAAGCGTTCCAAGCGGTGAGGAAGGAGAAGATGGCCAGGGCAGCGATCCCGGGCTTGATGTTGGGCATCACGATCTGCCACCACACCTTGAACCGGGAGGCCCCGTCGATCAAGGCGGAGCGCTCCATGTCCCAAGAGATGTTGTCGAAGAAGCCCTTCATCACCCAGATGCCAAATGGAAATTGGAAGGCCATCATCACCAAGGCACCCCCCCCGATGGTGTTGTAGCCGAAGCCCCCGATCAGGGGGATGTCCCGCCCGATGACGGGGATCTTCTGGATCCACAGCAGCACGAAGTAGATAGGGATGAGCAGGGTAACGCTGGGGAAGGCGTGTAGGATCAAAGTCAGCGATAGAAACCCCTTGCGGCCCGGGAACTTCATGCGGGCTAGGGCATAGCCGGCCAACGAGGAATCCCCTACCACGATGGCCGTCATGATCAGGGACATCACCAGCGTGTTGAGCGTTACCCCCCAGATACTCGGGAACCTAGGTCCAAACGGTGATTCCCACAAGAACCGCCAGTTCGCCAGTGTCCAGCCCAGCGACCTTAGCCCTTCAGTCCTGGTGGAGAAGGAGGTGATGATGAGCCACACATACCCCACCGCGATCACCAAGCTAGGGATGGCGAGGATAAGATAAGCAAGCAGGGGCCGCCATCATCGCTTGAGCCAGGTCATGCCTCGTCCCCTCATAGCGCATCAATCCTCGGTTCCTGGATCAATTCCCTAAACCTGAATACCCGCAAGTAAATCACCGCCATCACGATCCCGATGATGACCAGGATCACCGACCATGCAGCCCCATAGCCCCACTGGGTGTTGCCGAAGTAGCTGGTGAGGGCCCGGTGATAGGCGGTCAGCGCCCACACCTCGGTCTGATACAGTCTGGGGCCACCATCGGTGAGGAGTAGGATCTGCTCGAACGAGGTGAGCAGTGACAACGTCTGGTAAGTTGTCACGAACAGGAGCGGCCACTTGATCATGGGGAGGATCACATAGCGGATGGTCTGCCAGGTGGTGGCACCGTCCACCTTGGAGGCCATGGTGTAGTCCTTGGGGATGGCCTCGATGGCGGAGGAAAACAGGATCATCCCGAAGGAAGCCCCGATGAACCCGTTCACCAGGATGACGAACGCCCACGGGTAGGTATTGAGGAGGTAGTCGCCGTTTCCGATCCCCAGGGGGCTCAGGATGTATGAGTTGATGATCCCCATGGGGAGGGGGCCGGCCATGGCCTTGTCGGTGAAGCTGAGGATGAACACCATCACCAGGGGGATAAAAAAGAACACCACGATCACAACCAAGGCCGGGAACAGGAATGCATATGGGGCCAGTTTCCCTTTCAGCCTCATCCTATCTCCCGTGGCATTTTAAAAAACGGGGAGGGAGAACACCCCCTCCCCGTGGTTCTCCTTGCTTAGGGCCTGATGATCACCTGGTCGCCCAACTCGCGGGTGAGCCCATCCACCACGAACTGGACGGCCTCCTCGGGGGTCAGGTCTCCGGACACCACCGCAGCCAGGGCCTCGTAGGTGATGGTGGAGTAGGGCCCCCAGTTGGGGTTATTGGGCAGGAAGGTGGTGTAATCGAGCATGTACAGGGTCTCGCTCAGCAGGCGTGACTCCTGGTAGAAGGGGTACTCGGTCTGCCCCTTCAGGATCCCCAGGTGGGTGCTGGCCACGGCATGGCGGGTGTTGGGCCCGTAGTCGGTGACCATGGCGATCAAGCCCAGGGCGATCTCCGGGTGCTCGCACTGGGAGCTGATCATGTAGGCCAACGGGTGGGTCAGGGTGACGGGCCGGCCGCCCTCCTCCGCGGCGGGGATGAGACCGAATCCGAAGTTCTCCCACATGTAGTCCTCACCGCCCACATCCTGGAGGTACAGGGTGGCCCACTCGGCCCACTGCCAGGTCCCGCCGACCCAGAACAGCACCTGATCACCGGTCACACCCGGGTGCCAGGCCTCGGACCAGCCCAGCCCCAGACAGCCCATGGAGCCGTAGTCATGGGCGGCGTCGTAGAAGAACTGGTAATACTTGAGGCCGGCCTCGGTGTCGAACACCAATTTTCCGGTGGCCTCATCGATGGTCTCCCCGCCGAAGTCGTAATAGAAGGCAGTGAAGTCGGGGCCGTTCTTGGGCCGCGTCCAGAACCCGTTGCCCGGCGCCACGATGCCGGCGTCAACCGCCTGTTTGGCCACCTCCAACATGTCATACAGGGTGAACTCGCCGTTCAGGATCCGCAGGGGCAAGGCGTCGATCTCCTCCTCGGACCAGCCGAGCTGCCTCAGGAGCTTCTTGTTCTAGTACAGTGGCCGGGCCTCGGCGTCCTGGGGGATCCCCCAGATCTGGCCCCGGTAGCGCACCGAATCCCACAGGGAGTCGATCACGTTGGCGAACTGGGGATAGTTACCGAGGAGGTCATCCAGCGGGATGATGCGGCCGGCCTCGGCCTGGGCGCCGATGTACTCATGCCCCGACAGCCAGATGTCATATGCCTCACCGGCCTGGAAACCGAGCACGAACTCGGTCACATAGTCGCCCCAGCCGATGTTGTCCTGGATGATCTCCACTGCCACCCGCAGGGG
>DQVA01000090.1 GCA_015661965.1 Candidatus Bipolaricaulota bacterium | reverse complement strand
TTGGGGACCCTTACCCCCCGTTCTTTCGCGACCCGGATGGCCTTCTCGTAGCCGGCGTCGGCGTGACGCGCCACCCCCAGCCCTGGGTCCACCGTCAGCACCCGCTCCAGGCGCCGCGCCGCCGCCCCTGTCCCGTCGGCCACGATCACCATCCCCGCGTGGATGGACTTGCCGATCCCCACCCCACCCCCGTGGTGCACAGACACCCAGGTGGCCCCGGCCACCGCGTTGAGGAGCGCGTTTAGGATCGGCCAGTCGGCGATGGCATCTGACCCATCTTTCATCCCCTCCGTCTCCCGGTAAGGGGAGGCCACCGAACCGGAGTCCAGGTGATCCCGGCCGATGACGATGGGCGCCTTCACCTCGCCCTTTCTCACCAGCTCGTTGAAAAGGAGCCCCGCCTGGGCCCGCTCGCCGTACCCAAGCCAGCAGATGCGGGCCGGGAGACCTTGCCAGCGCACCTTCTCCTCCGCCCGCTTGATCCAACGGGCCAGCGCTTCGTCCTTGGGGAACAGCTCCAGGATCGCCCGGTCCGTCCTCAGGATGTCCTGGGGATCCCCGGACAGGGCCACCCAGCGGAACGGGCCCTTACCCTCGCAGAACATGGGACGGATGTAGGCCTGTACGAACCCTGGGAAGGAGAACGCGATCTCGTGGGAAAGCCCCCCGGTCTCGGCCTGGGCCCTGAGGGCATTGCCGTAGTCGAACACTATCGCCCCGGCCTCCCGCATGTCGTGCATCGCCTGCACGTGCCGCACCATGGACTGGTAGGAGAGTTCGATGTATTTTTCCGGTTCCCCTTCCCGGAGCTTGAGCGCTTCTTCGTAGGACATGCCACCGGGGACGTAACCGTTGAGCTCGTCGTGGGCAGCGGTCTGGTCGGTGACCACGTCGGGGATCACCCCGCGGCGTACCAGCTCCGGGTAGATATCGGCGGCGTTCCCAAGAAGCCCGATGGAGATGGGCTCTCCTTTTTTCCTGTGCTCCTGGGCGATCTCCATGGCTCTATCCAGCGAATCGGTCCAGGTGTCGAGCTGGGCGAGCTTGAGGCGGCGTTGGATCTTGTCGGGGTTGATCTCCACGATGATCCCCACGCCCTCGTTCATGGTGATGGCCAGGGGCTGGGCGCCGCCCATCTCCCCCAGGCCAGCGGTGAGGACGAGCTTCCCCCGCAGGCTCCCATCGAAGTGTTGGCGGGCCACCTCGGCCAAGGTCTCGTAAGTGCCCTGTAGGATCCCCTGGGTGCCGATGTAGATCCAGCTTCCGGCGGTCATCTGCCCGTACATGGTGAGGCCCAACCGCTCCAGCTCCCGGAACCTCTCCCAGGTGGCCCACTCCGGGACCAACAGGGCGTTGGCGATCAGCACCCGGGGGGCGTCCTCGTGGGTCTTGAACACGGCCACCGCCCGACCGGATTGGACCACCAGCGTCTCGTCGTCCTCTAGCCGCTTTAGGGACTCCACGATGAGGTCGAAGTCCTCCCAGCTCCTGGCGGCCTTTCCCGTCCCCCCGTACACGATGAGGTGGGCTGGATCGCCGGCCACCTCGGGATCCAGGTTGTTCATGAGCATCCTGAGGGCGGCCTCCTGGCCCCAGCCCTTGCAGGCGAGCTTCGTCCCCCTGGGGGCCCGTATTTCTCTGAGCAGCAGCCTATCCCCCATAGCTTCCCCCTT
>DQVA01000243.1 GCA_015661965.1 Candidatus Bipolaricaulota bacterium | reverse complement strand
GGAACACGTTGAAGAACTCCCCGATGAGGCCGGCGGGCGGGGGGCAGCCGGGCACGGTGTAATCCACCTGCACCACCTGGGACAGGGGGAGCGCCTTGGGGAGGAGGTCCGGTGGGGCGTCCGCGGCCGGGGCCCCGGGGGGCGGCCCCAGGGACCACCCCTCCCCGAACACCTCCCGCAGCAGCTCCTCCCGGCTGGACAGGTTCGCCAGCGACGGCACCCCCCCCAGGTGGGCACAGGCCCCGTAGGCCACCACCAGCTTCGACTTCTCCCGCAGGAGCTTGACCATCTCCACGTTTTCCTCGGTCCGGATGGTGCCGTTTATCAGGGCCACGTCGATGTATCCTGCGGGCATGGCCACAACGTCCGCCCGCTTGGCGTCCGCCAGGGCCGGCCAGAAGGCGATCTCCACTTGGGAGAGGACCTCCACGATGGCCTCCCCCACCTCCAGGAAGGACACGTCACAGCCCCCACAGCTCCCGGTCCAATAGACGGCAAGCTTAGGCTTGCCGTCGTGATGGGTGATGGGTGATGGGTTCAAGGGCCCACCGCTTTTGCGCGTCGTTTTCTTTTCACTCATCACCGATCACTCATCACCTTCATGGGGCCCAGGGCCTTGAGCTGGGCCACGAAGTCGGCCACCACCTCGGCGAACCTCTTCCCCTCGCTGGCCGACACCCATTCCAACCGCACCCGTCCCGGCTCGATCCCCAACTCCGGTAGGATCTTTTTGAGGAGGTACACCCGCCTCCGGGCCTTGTAGTTGCCGGAGACGTAGTGGCAGTCGCCGGGGTGGCAGCCCCCGATGAGCACCCCGTCCGCCCCCTCCCTGAGGGCGTCCACCACCCAGGCCGGCTCCACCCGCCCCGAACAGGGGACCCGGATCGGCACCACGTTGGGCGGGTACTTGAGCCGGCTGGTGCCGGCCAGGTCGGCCCCGGCGTAGGCACACCAGCGGCACAGGAAGGCCACGATCTTGGGTTCAAACTCAGCCACTTGCCACCTCCGCCGCCTCCAGGGCGGCCCGCACCATGGCCAGCACCTGCTCGTCCGTGAGGTTCCGCAGCGTCATGGCCCCCGAGGGGCAGGCGGCGGCGCAGGCCCCGCACCCCTCACACAGCACCTCGTTCACCTCCGCCACTTCCTCCACGGTGATGGCGGAATAGGGGCATTGGGGGGCGCAGATGCCGCAGCCGGAGCACAGCTCCTCGTCCACGGCCGCCACCTCCGGGGGATGGACCAGCGCCGGGGCCGAAAGAAGCGCGATGGCCTTGGCGGCGGCGCCGGAAGCCTGGGCCACCGTGTCCGGGATGTCTTTCGGCGCCTGGGCCGCCCCGGCGATGAACACCCCCCCGGCCAGGGTCTCCAGCGGCCTAAGCTTGGGATGTGCTTCCTTCAGGAAGCCATGCTCATCGAGGCACGACATATGGAGCCGCTGGGCGAGCTCGGTCACCCCGGGGGCGGGCACGATGGCCTGGGCCAGCACCACCAGGTCCGCCTCCACCTCCACCCTCTTGCCGGTGAGGGTGTCCACCCCCCATACCACCACCTTGTCCCCCTCCCGGAATACCTTGGCCACCTTGCCCCGCAGGTACAGGATGCGGTCCTCCTCCATGGCCCGGGTCACGAACTCCTCGTAGCCCTTCCCCCCGGCCCGGATGTCGATATAGAACACGTAGGCCCGCCCGTCGGGGACCAGGTGCCGATAAAGGAGCGCGTGCTTGGCGGTGTACATGCAGCAGATCTTGGAGCAGTAGGGCTTGTGGAGCTCCGGGTCCCGGGAGCCGGAACACTGGATGAACACCACCGATTTGGGGACCTTGCCGTCGGAGGGGCGACGCACCTCCCCGCCGGTGGGGCCGGAGGCGGAAAGGATCCGCTCGAACTCCAAACCATCTATCACGTCCGGGACCTGGCCGTAGCCGTACTCGGCCATCTCCTCCACCGGATAAAGCTCAAAGCCGGTGGCCACGATGATGGCCCCCACATCCTCCTCGAAGATCTCCTCCTGCATGTCGTAATCGATGGCCCCCACCTCGCAGACGCGGGCGCACTCGCTACAGCGTAGGGGCTCCAAGCCCAAACAGGCCTCCGCGTCCAGGGTGTAGGATGAGGGCACCGCTTGGGGGAAGGGGATGTAGATGGCGGCCCGCTGGGAGAGGCCCCGGTCGAACTCGCTCGGCACCCGCACCGGGCAGACCTCCTCGCAATCGCCACACAGGTTGCACTTCTCGGGGTCCACGTAGGTGGGTTTTTTGCGGATGCGCACATGATAGTTGCCCACAAAGCCCGCCACCTCCTCCACCTCGGAATAGGTAAGCAGGCGGATCCTGGGGTGCCGGGCCACCTCCACCATCTTGGGGGTGAGGATGCACTGGGAGCAGTCCAGGGTGGGAAAGGTCTCCGAGAGCTGGGCCATATGTCCCCCGATGGTGGGGGACCGCTCCACCAGCAGCACCTCGTAGCCGGCCTCGGCCACATCCAGGGCGGCTTGGATCCCGGCGATCCCCCCGCCGATGACAAGACACTTCTCGGCGTGGCCGATCGTCAGGGGCTCCAGGGGGTGGTTGCCCCGCACCTTCTCTACCACCGCCCGGGTGATACGGATGGCCTTGTCGGTGGTGGCCGGGCCGGCCTCGTGCACCCAAGAGCAATGCTCCCGGATGTTGGCGATCTCCACCAGGTACTGGTTCAGCCCGGCCTCCTGGGCCGCAGTGCGGAAGGTGGGCTCGTGCATGGAGGGGGAACAGGCGGCCACCACCACCCCGGTCAGCCGGTGTTCCTTGATCGCCTTCTTCACCAGTTCTTGGCCCGGGTCGGAGCACATGTAGTCGTAGTGGGTGGAGTAGACCACTCCGGGGTAGCGGGCCAGCTCCTCGGCCACCCGGGCCACGTCCACGGTGCCGGCGATGTTGTGGCCGCAGTGGCAGACGAACACCCCGATGCGGGCCTTGGTGGCGCGCGACGGGTGTTGGGTGAGGCCGTCAGGACACATGGACGTTCTCCTCCACGTACTTGACGCCGGCCTGGAAGGCGTTCCGGTTGAGGTCCCGGGTATGGGGGGGGACTGCCCCCAGGATGGCAGCCAACATCGCTTCTTTTGAAATGGCGGGCCACAGGGCGGCCAGGGCCCCCAGCATCACCACGTTGGCCACGATCCTCCTGCCGAGCTGCTCGGCGATCCTGGTAGCGGGCACCTCCACCACCCTGACGTCGTCCCGGGGCTCGTGTTCCACCAGGTCCTTGTCCAAAAGTAAGAGGCCGCCGGGCTTAAGGTCGCGTCCGAACTTCTCATACGCCTCCTGGGACATGATCACCGCGGCGTCCGGGGTGCCCACCCGGGGGTAGTCCACTGGCCGGTCGGCCACCACCACCTCGGCGGAGCAGGCCCCGCCGCGGGCCTCCGGGCCGTAGGACTGGAACAGCACCGCGTGCTTTCCGTCGTGGAGCACGGCGGCCCGGCCGGTGATCCTCCCGGCGGAGATGATCCCCTGGCCTCCAAAACCGGCAAACCGGATTTCCTGGCGCATGCTAGGACCGTAAGAAGATACCGCGGCGGGGGTTTTTTACACATGACGGCGGTCAGTTTTTCGCCTGTCCCCCGCCGGGTACCCGGTTAAGCGGCGCTATTACGGCCGAGTTTCCCGCCCAGACCGAAAAAACGGGGTTGCTATAATCTCTTTGCCATGAGAGGAGGCGGTAGAGACCCCCTATCGAAACTGGGTGTCCAGCTCCCGGAGGGACTGCTGCGGCAAGCCCTGACCCACTCCTCTTACGCCAATGAGACCGGGGAGGGGGAGGCCAACGAGCGGCTGGAGTTCCTGGGGGACGCGGTGCTGGACCTGGCCCTGGCAGACATCCTGTACCAGCGGTATCCGGACCGGGACGAGGGGGAGCTCTCCAAGATCCGGGCGGTGGTGGTGTCCCGCCCGGTGCTGGCCCAAGCAGCCCGCCGACTCGGCTTGGGGAAACACCTGCGGCTGGGAAAGGGAGAGGAAGGGACCGGAGGCCGAGAGCGTCCCTCCATCCTGGCCGCCGCCCTGGAGGCATTGCTGGGGGCGGTATTCCTGACCTATGGGTACCCTCGGGCCCGGGAACTGGTGGAGAACCTGTTGGGGGACGAGATAGAACGGTACGCCGCCGAACGGTCACAGGACTACAAGTCTCTCCTCCAGCAGCTCGGACAGCGGCGCTTCGGGACCCTGCCTGCCTATAGCCTGGTGGAGCAACAGGGCCCGGAGCACGAGAAGGTGTTCACGGTGGAAGTGGAGCTGGGAGGGAACCAAGCGGTGGGCCGGGGGAGATCCAAGAAGGAAGCAGAGCAGGCCGCCGCCAAGCGCCTGTATCTACGGCTGGAGGAGGAAGACACCGGCTGGAAAGGCTAGCTCTTTCCCTCCAGGTCCTCCCGCAGGAGCTCCAAACAGCGGCGGTACTCGTCTTGGGAGTAGATCACGTCCATACACCGGTGTTTGGCTTCCTCCCGGCGGCGGGTGGCCACCGCCTCCTGATGGAGGGCTTCCACCTGGCCTGCCAGCGTCTCTTCCCCCGC
>DQVA01000245.1 GCA_015661965.1 Candidatus Bipolaricaulota bacterium | reverse complement strand
TGTGAACGAGGAAGTACCGGTAGATGAATTGTCACTTTACGCAGTCGAGTTGCGTTATCCTGGAGAGCCTCTTCAGATCACAGAGGAGGAGGCCGCTGATTGCTTCCAAAGGGCAACGGAATTCAGGCGGTTCATCGAGGAGAAGCTGGGGTTCGCACTTAGCGAACAAGGGGACAAAGATGAAGGAGCTTAGAATACCTCAAGTGTTTATCGGTTCTGCCACTTCCCTCCCCTTCCCCGATGCCCACTTCGACGTCGTGCTCACCGACCCGCCTTACTACGACAACGTCAACTATTCCGCGCTCTCAGATTTCTTTTACGTGTGGCTCAAGCGGACAGTGGGGGACCTCTACCCGGAGCTTTTCGCCACGCCGCTCACGCCCAAGTCGGAGGAGATCGTGGCCGATCCGAACCGTCAGGGCGGGCGCGATGAGGCCAAACGGTTCTTTGAGGAGAAGATCACGCAGGCGTTTCGGGAGATCCATCGGGTGCTCAAGCCCGAGGGGATCGCGGTGATCGTCTTTGCCCACAAGACGACACAAGCGTGGGAGGCGATCATCCAAGCGCTCCTCAATGCCGGGCTCTACATGACCGCATCCTGGCCGGTCCACACCGAGATGGGGGCGCGGCTCAACGCCCAGGAGACGGCTTCACTCGCCTCCTCGATCTACATGGTCTGCCGCAAGCGCGTCACCGATGAGGTGGGAGACTACAGCCGGGTGAAGGAGGAGCTGGAGCGTGTTTTGCCGGAGCGGCTTGCGGAACTTTGGCGACAGGGCATCTCCGGGGCGGATTTCTCCATGGCCGCCATCGGTCCGGCGGTGGAGGTGTTCGGCCGTTACGAAAGGGTGGAACGGCTGTCCGGCGAACCGGTATCCGTGGAGGAGCTGCTGGGGTTGGCCAGGCGCATTGCCGCGGAATTCGCCCTGCGCCGCATCCTGAAACACGGCCAGCTGGCCGGGGTGGATAACGCAACCCAGTTTTACCTCTTGTGGAGATGGAACTACGGCCGGGGCTTGGTTCCGTACGACGAAGCCCGCAAACTAGCCCTATCGGTGGGGGTGGACTTGGAACTCCTCTCACGGCAGGGATTGATCAAGAAGAACGGCTCTTACCTGCGGCTGCTCGGGCCCCAGGACCGTAGGTTTGCCGGGAAGGTGGTTCCAGAAAACCTTGTGGATGCCCTGCAGCTTGCAGCGTCGTACTGGGGGCAGGGGAAAGAACAGGAACTGGAGGAGTTGCTAGCTAGCCTCACTTGCCCCTTGGAGACGTTCTGGCGGGTGGCCCAGGCCGTCGCCGATAGGCTCCCGGATGGCGACAAGGAAAGGCAGCTCTTGCACGGTCTTTTGGGCCGACGAGACAGGGCGAGACTGCAGCAGAGGCTTCCCTATGAGCGATAGAGGGTCAATCCGAAAGCTGCCAGCGCTGGCGCGGGAGTACACCGATGCGCCAAAAGGCGCGGTGGTGCTAGTTGACAGGGACGCGCTCTTCTCGCAAGCACTGAGCAACCTGCGGACGGAACTCGAAGGCCTGGGTTCCCAGAGGGGAACCGCGATATTGGGACTTAAAGCCGGACTTTCGTCCCGGGGAGACGATAGGGCTGTGAGCCTAAGGGAGCGTGCCAGGCGCGATCTTGATAGGGTGGGCTTGATCATTGGCCCGCGGGGATTTCGCGCTTTGAGGCTCGGACATGGAGTAAGTTTTTACGGGGATGAGCCCAGCGGCGCTGCCGCCGAAGGGTTTTATGCAGCGAAGGGTGTGGAGAAGGCGGATTTCGTCCCACGAGCCCCTGGAGCCCTGTTTATGAGGAGGGGGTAGGGAATGGAGTTTGAGGCCAAGCTAAACGAGGCGGAGCGGTCCTTGGAGCGGGGGGCTGCGGCTCAAGCGGCCTTAGCCGGCGGACAGATGTTGGAGGCCTTGCTCCGTTCGGTCTACCGGGAACTTATGCCCAAACTCCCCCCTCAACAGGCGGCCAAGGCAGCTGCGGCCTTGGAGAAGGTGGGCAAGGGGAAGGGGGTAGAGGGGCTTACCTTGGGGCAGCTTCTGGGCCTGTTCCGCACCGGCGGACTCTTCTCACTGGCCGAACGACATCTAAACCAAGACCTGTCCCTCCTCACCAATGATCAGCTAGTAAACGGGTGGGTGGAATTGCGTAACCGCGCTGCCCATGGTGTGACTGGCTTGGACGAAGAGGAAATTCACGTATTCCTCGTGAACTTACGCCAACTTCTCAGACAGGCGGGCTATCTGGAAACGGCGGAGGGGATTGGAGGGGAGTTGCCCCCGTGGTGGGAGGTGGCCCGCCCCCATCGGGATGTGTGGGAAGGGAAGCTCTCCCTGGATAAATTCGCGGCCAAGCTGGACGAGGTGGTGCTGGGCCGAGGGCCGGACGAATACAGAGAACCTAGGCAGTTTTTCGACAGGACCTATCCCACCCAGGGGTTGGTGATCCTACTGGCCACGGTGCTCAGGCGGTTGGCGGGACAGGGTGGGGAGGGGATCGTGCACCTCCAAACCCCGTTCGGCGGCGGGAAGACCCACTGCCTCATCGCTCTTTACCACTTCTTCAAGCATCCGGAGATAGCCCTGGAAACACAGTTCGGAGACTGGGTGATCTCGGAAGCCGGGGTGGAGGTGCCCAAGGGGGTGCGGGTGCTCACCTTCGTGGGGGTGAGCGAGGATCCCCTGACGGGGAAGACGCCTTGGGGGAAGTTGGCCGAACAGCTAGGCCGCTACGAGGATCTCCGGGATTCGGATGAATCCCGCCTCACCCCAGGTAAAGAGAGGCTGCGGAAGCTTTTGGCAGGGGCACCCACCCTCATCCTCATGGACGAGATCGCCGAATACGCCGCGAAAGTGGTTAGCCCCAAGGAGATCGCCGAGGCTGGAGAAAACGCGGCCCGGGTCTACCAAAGCCAGCTCTTCTCCTTCTTTCACGACTTAACCGAGGCGGTTTCATCCCTTCCCAATTGCGCCTTAGTGGTAACCCTCACCACCAGCTCTCCCTACGGAGCGGAGGGCGAACGAGCCCAGCACCAATTGGGGGAGATCTTTGGCCGCATGCGCAAGATCCTGGAGCCGGTGCAGGGGGAGGAGATCTACGAGATCGTCCGTCGGCGGCTGTTCGAGGATCTGGGGGCTGAGCAGCAGCGCAGGCGGATCGCCGCAGCCATCTGGCGGGCGTATCGGGACCTGGGAGACCAAGTTCCCCCGTCGGTTCGCAGTGCCGATTACAGGGACAAGCTGGTCAGGGCTTACCCGTTCCACCCCGAGCTAGTCGATGTGCTCCATGAAAGGTGGGGATCGTTCAGCGGGTTCCAGCGCACCAGGGGTGTGCTAAGGTTCTTGGCCGAGGTGGTGGCCTGGCACTGGAATAAGCGTTTGCCACTGTTCACCCTCCGCTCGGCCGATGTTCCCCTGGGGGTGGGGGGCATACGGCAGGAGCTGCTAGAGCAGATAGGGCGGGAATACGAAAGCATCATCGCCTCCGATATCGCTGGCGGTACCGCCCTGGCAAGGCGGGTGGATGCCAAAGCCCAGGCAGAGGTGAAGAGGTACCAGCTTGGCAGCCGCTTGGCCACAGCCGTGTTCATGTACTCGTTCACCGGAGCGGAAAAGGAGGAACGGGGCGTTTCCCCGGCGTGGTTGCGGACGGTAGTTTACGAGCCGGGGATGCCGCCAACCCTCATCGGCGACACCCTGCAGAAGCTGGAATCAGAGCTACTTTATCTGCACAAGCGGGACGGCCGCTATTTCTTTTCCACCGAGCCCAACTTGAACAATCTGGTGGTGAAGGCAGAGGAGGAGATAGGGCCGGAGGAGATCGAGGCCGAGCTGAAGAAATGGGTGGATAAACATTCCGGGATGGAGCTGAAGGTAAAGTCTTGGCCCCGGCGTCCCGAAGAAGTGCCGGATAGGCGCGAACCTCAGCTGATCCTATTAGCTCCAACTTTGGCCTACGGGGCTCCCCAAACCGAGGGATTCGTGCGGGCGGTTTACGACCGGGCCGGGGAGGGGAAGCGAAAATATCCGAACGCGGTTCTGGTTTTGGCCCCCGATCCGAACGACCTGGAACGGGCCAGGCTGGCTGTAAAGCAACTTTTGGCGCTGCGCACGGTGAAAAGCAGTCACTGGGAGCGGCTGGACGAACTCGACCAAAACGAGCTGGGAAAACGCATCCAAACGGTGGAGCAATCGGTAGAGGATAGGGTGCTTGGATGTTGGCGGCATCTGAGCTGGCTGGAGGCTGGAGGTCTGCGTTGGGCCGATTTGGGGACACCCCACCTGGGGCCGGCACGCTCCCTGTGTGGACGCGCCGTGGAATACCTCAAGGACAGCGATCGTTGGATCGAGGACATCGCCCCGCAAAAGATCATCCAGCTCGCTTTCGCGTCTGGGGAGAAGGAGAAGCCATACAGAGAGGTGCGGGATGTGTTTTACTGCGTTCCCGGCAGGCCCATCGCCCCGGAGAGGGCGCTACGGAAGGCCGTCCGGGAAGGGGTTCGAGAGGGGGTTTTAGGGATCAGATTTGGCGGCAGGTTGACCTTTAAACGCGAGGTGCCGGATTCGCTGCTCGATCCCGAAGCCCTGATCGTGCGGGGAGAAGTTGCAGAGGCGGAGCTGGCACAAGCTGAAGCCCCCAAAGAGGAGCAGAGGGGGATCGGGCAGCAAGAGGGCCGCCCCACGCCCCCCGAAGTCCCTCCCGCGGTGGCCCAAAAGCTGCGGCTTCGCCTTCGCATCCCTTGGGACCGGCTGGCCGATATCCAGCGCGGGGTCATCCTCCCGCTCAGGGGTAAGAGCAAGCGGTTGGAGCTTGAGATAACCATCGAGGCCGAGGCGGAGGAGGGCTTTAGCCAAGATGTTTTGGAAAGGAAGGTGCGCGAGACGCTGAAGCAATTGGGGATCAAGTGGTCCGAGGATATCAGCTAGCCGTTGGGCCTGGGAGCACATAGAGCAAGATGGAAAAGTAGTGGCAGGCACTTGCCGCCAGCACGAACAGGTGCCATACGGTGTGCATGAACGGGACGTAACGCCCGAGGGCGTAGAACAGCACACCCATGGTGTACAGTGCTCCCCCGGCCACCACGAGCCAGAACCCGGTAGGGGGGAGCAACAGGAAAAGCTCCCGCATGGCCAGCACCGCCAGCCACCCCATCCCCAGATACATGAGCACCCACGTTACCTTGCCCCTCTCCCGGAACCACAACTGGAAGGCGATCCCGAGGCCGGCCAATGTCCAGATGGCAGCCAGCAGCCCCCAGCCTAGCGGCCCCCATAACGGGAGGAGACATACCGGGGTGTAGGTCCCGGCGATCAGGAGGTATATGGCCACGTGATCAAGCAGTTTCAGACCAGGTTTCGGGGAAGCCGCCTTGGCCCCGTGGTACAAGGCAGATGCGGTATACCCGACTTTGACAAGGTTTTTTGAAGAACCCGGTTAGAAAGGACAGTTGAGGTGGGTCAAGCGTGTGTGTGGCACCATGGCCCCTAGGGGTGA
>DQVA01000051.1 GCA_015661965.1 Candidatus Bipolaricaulota bacterium | reverse complement strand
CACAAGAAGGGGGCGAAATTTCTCGGGGGAGGCCGGAAATGCCGTATTTAAGGGATCGACCCCTCGGAAACCTGCCCTAAGTTGTCAAAGTTGGGCCTGAGGATGCGCCGCCCCGGGAAATGGGTTAACCTGCAGGGCCGCTGTGCGGCCGGAAAGGAAACGTTTGTCCACAAAAAGTCGTTCCCATCTCGTGTGGATCGACCTCGAGACCACGGGGCTAGATCCACAAGTCCATGCGATCCTGGAGATCGCTACCCTGATCACCGATAAGGATCTGAACGTGATCGCCCAGGGCCCGGCGCTGGTGATCCACCAGCCAGAGGAAATCCTGGCCGCCATGGACCCCTGGGCGAGGAAGCAGCATGAATCGTCCGGGCTCCTGGCTGAGGTGAGAAGCTCCCGGGCATCCCTAGCCCAAGCAGAGGCGGAAACCCTGGCCTTCCTGTCCGCCCACGTGCCCCCCCGGGCCTGCCCCCTGTGCGGGAGCTCTATCTGCCTGGACCGCCGCTTCCTGCTCCGGCACATGCCGCAAGTGAGCGCCCACCTCAGCTATCGGCTGGTGGACGTGAGCTCCATCAAGGAGCTGGTTGCCCGCTGGTATCCGGAGAAGCTCATCCGACGCCGGCGGCCGTCCCCGCATCGGGCCCTGCCGGATATCCTGGGGTCGCTGGCGGAGCTGCGGTACTACCGGGAGCAGGTGTTCCGCCTGCCGGTATCCATCCCCGGTTAAAGGCGCCGGGAAGCCGGGTGGATTGAGCTACTGGGGAAACCGGATAAACTTCGGCTGATCTATCGAAATCGAAAGCTACGGCCACTACGGCCGGGTGGGAGGAAAGATGCAGAAGACATACATGGCCAAGAAAGAGGACGCAGGGGTCACGTTCGAGCGGAAGTGGTACGTGGTGGATGCCACCGGGATCCCCCTCGGGAGGCTGGCATCGAAGCTCGCCATCATCCTGCAAGGGAAGCACAAGCCCACCTATACCCCCCACTTCGATGTGGGCGACTATGTGATCGTGATCAACGCCGGCAAGGTGGTGCTGACCGGCAACAAGGCCGAGGATAAGGTCTACTACAAGCACACCGGCTACATCGGCCACCTTTACACCTATACCTACAAGCAGCTGGTGGAGCGACACCCGGAACGTCCCATCAAGCTGGCGGTGAAGCGGATGCTCCCCAAGAACAAGCTGGGTCGCCGGATGCTGAGGAAGCTCAAGGTCTATGCCGGCCCGGACCATCCCCACCAGGCCCAACAGCCGCTCCCGCTTAACCTCTGACCGCGGGCCATCTGGCCCCGCCCGGAGGTGATCTAGGTCACCCTGTCCCCAGACAAACTGTGGGCAGGGTGACCGCTTCTTTCCTAGGGCCTGTCCGCCCTCTCCTGTACCCTGGCCCCCGAGATGCGACGGCATCCCAGCCGGGAACCCCCGGCACGTGGTTGTTCGCCCCAACGTGAAGGGGGGTGATTGAGGTTACAGACAAGGGATGGGGCGAGGTGCTAGACTGACGCAGAGCCGGGAAAGAGACAGGATATCAAGGAGGTAAACATGGTGAGGAAGATCAGCCTGTGGGCCTTGGCGGCACTGCTGGCCACGGTGCCCCTCGCAGCTCAGGGGTACTTCGAGGTACAGCAGGGCTCCGTCCAGGTCGCCATCACACCCTTGGTCGGAACACAACCGATCGAGGCGTTCTACAGCTACGATAACACCCAATTCCGCTCCCTGTGTCCCCTGGTGGAGTCCGATGCCACCGTTATGTTCCTGTATCAGGACCCCACCGGACAGCTTTACCTGTTCATCATCCATGGCCCCAACAGCGCTCCGGTTCAGGGAGTGAATTCCTCAGCCCAGTTCATGATCCAAGGGGTTCCCGCCGGAGCGGACTTCGTGCTCCAGGACGACCCAGCCAACATGGACCCCAACGACGTGTACAACGTAGCCGCTGGCCAGCTCGCCTGGGTGTGGGCCCCGGCCCGCACCGACGGCGGTGTGCTAGGCCCGTTGGCCTTGGACTTCGACATCACCCTCACCCCGGGGATCATCTCCGGGATCCAGCGGATCGTGTTCAAGTACGGGGATATCAACGCTCCCCAGTCGGTGGAGCTGAGCATCACCGATCCGGTGGCCATCAAGGGGATGGCCAACCAGCCGCCGGTGGCGAGCTTGGTGGTGAGCCCGGCCGAGCCCCGTGCCCGGCAGGAGATCACCTTCGACGCCTCCGCCAGCTACGATCCGGACGGCCAGATCGTCGAATACCGCTGGGACTTCAACGGGGATGGGATCGTGGATCTTACTAGCACCGATCCGGTGGTGCGCTATACCTACCCCTCCGGGGGCAGCTTCAACGTCCAGCTGACCCTGGTGGATAACGTGGGTATCCCCACCGTGTTCAACTACCCCCTGTACGTGTCGGCCATCACCGTGGTGGCCACCCGCTCCATCTCCACCACCACTGCCCTGCCCGGCTACACGTTCCGGGTCACGGTCAGGATCCACACCGATCAGGATCTGGTGGGGGCTGGGTTGGAGGAGGACATCCCGGTGGGCTGGGAGATCACCCCGGTGGAGAACGGCGGGGCGGTGTTCAAGCGCCCCACCACCCAGTGGGTGTTCCTGGACACCATCCGGGCCGGCACAGACCGGGTGATCACCTATGACCTCACCGTGCCCCGGGCCGAGCTTCTGACCGCGGTGCGGCTGCCGCAGCAGTTCTGTATCACCGGTATCTTCCAGGCCAAGGTGCCGGACATCGTGGTGGAGGTGGGCGGCGAGTCCTGCGTCCAGGTGAACGACTGCCTGTCCGTGCTGGAGGCGGTGGCCCACATGATCCCGGCCAGGGCTCCGGGTGAAGAGGACCGGGTCGATCTGCGGCTTTCGGAGTCCATCTCCGTGGATCAGCTGTTGCGGGCCGGGGAGTTGTGGCGCACCGAGCGGCCGGTGGTGGCCACCTGCGGCGAGCGGATCGACCTTGAAACCCTAAAGCTGATCACCGCTTACGCCGAAGCCTGCGTGCCCATCGACCGTCCGCTTCCTGAAATGCCAGTCCCCACCGTGACCGCTCACCGCACCATCCTCACACCCATCCCCTGCGAGGGCGTGGTGCTGGGGTTCTATGACCCCGCTGGCCAGCCCTTGGGGAACAAGTTCACCGTGAAGGTGGAGATCACCACCGATCAGGACGTATACGGGGTGGGGCTGGATGAGGACCTGCCGGTGGGCTGGCGGGTGACCCCTCTCCAGAACGACGGGTTCATCTACAAACCCAACGGCACCCAATGGGCACTCACCGATACCCTACGTGCCGGTGACATGCGGGTGATCATCTACGAGGTGGAGGTGCCGCCCACCACCACCGTGGAGGCGCCCCCGCCCGAGGGCTGTCGGGTGCTCTCCAGTGAGCAGATCGTGGGCCGGGTGGACACGGGTCAACCCTGCGTGGAGGTGGAGGTGGCCGGGCAGAACCGGGTGGACCTCACCGACTGCCTGTCGGTGCTCGTGGCCATCTCGCGTTGGGACGTAGCCCGGGACACCATCGATCTGTCGCTGTCGGACAAGATCACCTTCCAACAGGTGCAGCGGGCCATCGCGTTCTGGCTCCAGGACGAGCCGGTACCGCGCACCTGTGGCGATGGCAAGGTGACCTATGAGCTCATGAAGGAGATCATCGCCCGGTGGCTGACCGGGTACCCCATCTGCGAGCTCCTGCCCGGGGCGGCCTTGGAGTACTGCGAGGATCGTTGATGGGATCGCCGGGCTGATCTTCACTCACCTGTTGTGGGAACGAGCCGGTGGGGGCCAGTTGGCCCCCACCGGCGAGCGCCGGATGAGGAGGTAAACATGCGCCGATTTATCGTGCTGGGAGTCCTTGCGTTCACCAGTTTGGGGTTGGCGACGCAGGTCACGCTGATGGTCACCGATCCCGCCCCCCTTCCGGGGGCCCAAGTGGGGCTCACCGTGAGCGGCGTCCCGGCAGGGGCCCAGTTCTATTGGGACTTCGGGGGGGACGGCACCGTGGACCGGATCACCGATACCCCCTCCCTCCCCTACCTGGTGCGGGCCGGTTACCAGGAGATCGCGGTCCAGGTACGTCTGGGGGACAGGCCGGTGAGCTCCGCCCGGATCGCCCTGTCCGCCGACCCCTCCCTGGGCGTCTACCGCACCGTCTCCCGTACCGAGACCGGGAGCTATGAGGTCACGGTGGTGCTCCGGACGCGGGTACACCTGTACGCCCCCGCGGTAGAGGAGTTCATCCCGGCCGGTTGGTCCGTGGAGGTGATCGACGACGGCGGCGCCGTTTACATGGTGGGGGAGTCCTTGCAAGCGGTGTGGGCGTTGGAGCTATGGCCGGGGGATGAAGTCACCCTTCGCTATGTCCTCTACCCCGGGGCCAGTGGGACGGCGCGCCTATCGGGCTCGGCAAGCAGCTACGGCCCGGAGGGCCGCATCGAGGTCCAGATAGGCGGCGCGGTGACGGTCCCCTAAGGGGAAGCCTCCCGCCACAGGGTCTGGAAGGCACGGTCGAGCACCTGTGCCAAGGCCGGGGCGTCCAGGAACGCCACCCCGGCCTCAACGTTCCGGGCCAGCGAGTAGTAAGACCAGTTCGCCGAAGACACCACCACGTCCCGTCCGTCCACCACCAGGCACTTGGCATGGGCCGTGAGGCCGGTGGGGGCCCAGCGCACCTCCGCCCCGTACAGGGATAGATAGGCCGCGGTGAAGCGATTGGCCTCGGCCAAGTCCGGGAAGTCCTCCCCTCCCTCCAGCAGCAGCCGCACCCTCACCCCCCGCTGCAGGGCGGACACAAGCCCGTCCACAAGCGAGTTGGAGGGGCTGTCCGGGTACTGGGGATAGTAAGCCAGCCGGTACATGATGAGGTCGATCGTGGCCTGGGCCCGGGCGAGCATCCGGGGCAGCACCTGCGCGTGAATCCCGGCTTCCGGCAGGTCAAACAGGGGCAGTGTCGCGCCGGTAGGCCAGTCCCCCGGTGCCAGCTCCGCCTCCACCCCTGTCAGGTCGCCGGACCATAGCCAGCGGAAGAATTCCGCCGCCAGCTCGGCCAGGGCTGGGGAGCGGATGGCCAGGTCCACTTGGAGCGAGAACTCAAGGGCCGACTTGGTCCAGTGGGTGGAACCCACCACCGTCCAGTCGTCGATGAGCAGGAGCTTACTGTGGAGAGTCACCTCGGGGGGGTCCCAAGCCACCGCGATCCCGGGGCGATCGAGGTAGGAGAACGCGGCCAGCTGCTCTCCTAGCGGCTTACGCTCCCTCCTCTCCAGTAACACCCGCACCGCCACCCCGCGTCCGGCGGCCTCCACCAGGGCGGCAAGCAAGGGGTCCGTCTCCCGGTCCGGGTAGCGGCGGCAATCGGAGAGGGCCACCCAGATCCGCCCCTCCGCCGCGGCCAGCAGCCGGGGGACGGCGGTGAGGTAGGCCGGGTGGGCCGGGGTGGACACCAGCGGCATCACCGGGAACCCCCAGGCCAAGGAGCAGGAGAGAAGCAGCGCCGCTGCGATGGCCCAGCCCCTCATGCCCCGGTATGATAACCCCGAGGAGGGATAGAATGGGAAGACCGCTTAGGCCTGAGGAGCTGCGCCGGCGTTGTGATCCGGGGCGCTTTTCTTTTTCCACTACCGACGAGCTTGAGCCCCTCGCGGGGATCATCGGACAGGAGCGGGCCATGGAGGCACTCCGGGTGGGGCTCAAGATCAAGGACCCCCGCAACCGGTACAACGTGTTCGTCACCGGGGGGGCCGGGCTGGGGAAGACCTCGGCGGTAACCCATTTCCTGCGGGAGATCTCCCGGGGCCAGCCCACCCCCCCCGACATCTGCTACGTGCATAACTTCCAGATTCCCCACCGGCCCCGCTACCTGCTCCTCCCCGCCGGGAAGGGCAGGGAACTGAAGCAGGACATGGACCGCTGCATCGACTTCCTGCGGCGGGAGCTGCCGAAGGTGTTGGAGTCGGACGAGTTCAAGGCCCAGGCCAAAGCGGAGCGGGAAAGGTTCATGCAGAAGCGGGAAAGCCTGTTCCACGAGCTGGAGGAGCGGGCCAAGACGTTGGGCTTCGCCATCCAGCGCACCCCGGTGGGGATAAACACCATCCCCCTGAAGCCAGACGGGACCCCGTATTCCCAGGAGGAGTACGAGGCCCTACCCGAACAGGAGCGGGAGGCGATCCTCAAACGCCAGGAGGAGCTGCAGGAGGCGATCCGCGACACTTTCCAGCGGCTGGGACAACTGGAGGAGGAATGGCAGGAGGCCCGCCGGCAGCTCACCCGCCGGGCGGTGCAGTTTCTGATTGAACCCCGGTTCTCGCAGCTCAAGCGTAAATACGCGGGCCAGGACCGGGTACAGGTATTCCTGGCCGAGGCCCAGGCCGATATCGTGGAGAACGTGGAGGAACTGCAGACGGCCAACAAAAAGCCCCCTATCCCGGTGCCAGTGCCGGGCCAAGCCGATCCCTATTTGCGGTACCGGGTGAACGTGATCGTGGACAACTCGGGGCTTGGGGGGGCGCCGGTGGTGCTGGAACAGAACGCCACCTATACCAACCTGTTCGGCACGGTGGAACGGCGGGTCCAATTCGGGGTGGTCACGACCGACTTCACCCAGATCCGGGCCGGCTCCCTGCACCGAGCCAACGGGGGTTACTTGGTCCTCTCGGCCTCCAACTTGCTCCGGTTTTGGATCAGTTGGGAGGCGCTTAAGATCGCCCTTAAGACGCGCCAGATCAGGATCGAGGACCCGGCCCAGATGCTGGGCCTGGCCTCCACTGAGGGGTTGCGACCCGAGCCGGTACCCCTGGACGTGAAGGTAATCATCATCGGCTCCCCCTTCCTCTATTACCTGCTCCACTACTACGACGAGGACTTCCCCAAGCTGTTCACCATCCGTTCCGACTTCGACGTGGAGATGGACTGGACCACGGAGGCGGAGCAGGCGGTGGCCCGGTTCATCCGGGGCCAGCGGGTGGAGGACCCCGGGGTCCTCCCCTTCGCCCCCTCCGGGGTGGCCAAGGTGGTGGAGTACGCGGGGGAGCTAGCCGGTAGCCAACGGAAGCTGTCCACCCGCTTTTCGGACCTGGCGGCCCTGGTCAGGGAGGCCAGCTTCTGGGCCAAGGAGGGGGGGGCGGCCCAGGTGGAGGCCCAGCACGTACGCACCGCCATCGAGAAGGGGAAGAGCCGCCATGCGCTCCTGGCCGAGAAGGTGCGGGAGTGGATCGTGAGGGGGAAACTGATCGTGGATGTGAAAGGGCCCCGGGTGGGCCAGGTCAACGGCCTGGCGGTCATCGACCTGGGGGACTTCTCGTTCGGGAAACCCTCCCGCATCACCGCCAATGTGTTCACCGGGAAGGACGGGGTGGTGGACATCGAGCGGGAGGCGGAACTGGGGGGCAAGCTCCATACCAAGGGGGTGATGATCATGAAGGGGTTCCTGGGGGAGCGGTTCGCCTCCCAGGGGCCGCTGTCACTGTCGGCCAGCATCGCCTTCGAACAGTCCTACTCCACGGTGGATGGGGACTCCGCCTCCGCCGCCGAGCTGTACGCGCTCCTTTCCAGCCTGTCCGGGATCCCCTTAAAGCAGGGGATAGCGGTCACCGGCTCGGTGGATCAAAAGGGACGGATCCAACCCATCGGAGGGGTGAACGAGAAGATCGAGGGGCACTTCCTGGTGTGCCAGGCCCTGGGGCTCACCGGAGAGCAGGGGGTGATCATCCCGGCCGGCAACGTGGACGACCTCATGCTGCCGGAGCAGGTGGCCGACGCCGTGGCGGCCGGGAAGTTCCACGTCTGGGCGGTGGAGACGGTGGAGGAGGGGATCGAGATCCTCACCGGGATGCCGGCCGGCGTCCCGGACGAGGAGGGCAATTACCCGGAGGGCACCCTGTTCCACTTGGTGCAGCAGCGCCTGGCCCAGCTGCGGGAGCGCCTCAAGGCGGAAGAGGGAAAGGAAGAAGAAGAAGAGGAGGAACGCTAGCGGCCCAGGGACTCCAGGGCCTGCCACAGCGCGGTGTAGTCGGCCCGGGGGTTCCAGAATAGATAGCCATCCGCCCCCGACTCCTCGGCAGCCCGGATCTGGGCTACGATGTATTGGGGCAGGGTCATCCCGGCGGGGAGGGCCAGCTCGAACGCCTGCAGGAAGGGCCGCATGGGGGTGTCCACCCGGGCCATCCCATGCTCCAAGGCCCGCAGCACCGTGCCATAGGGATCGTCCTTTAAGGCCTGCTCGACGTAGTGGGAGGGATAGATCATGGGGGAGAACACCTCCACGTAGCGGGCCATCCCCTCCAAGTGCTGGCCGATGGGGTCGATCCGCCGCGCGTTCCACGGCCACAGCACCCGGCCGAAGATGTCCACCGATAGGGGCAGGGAGAGGCCGTCCTTCACCCGGGCCAAGAACTCCTCCACCGCCGCACAGCGGGCCGAGTAGTCGGCCCCGATCTCCCCTTCGTCGGGAAATCGCACGTAGTCAAGTTGGATTTCGTCGAACCCCAAGGCGGCCAGCTCCTCCGCCAACGCCACGTTGTACTCCACCGCCACCTCCTCGCTGGGGAGCACCCAGGGGGCGGCCGGGGAGTGGAGGTAGGCGGCCAGGTTGGGGTCGTAGAACACCACTTGGCGGGCCACGGCGTACATACCCCGGGAGTGGATCTCCCCCAGGATCTGCGTGAGGTCCAACCGGGGGGCCACCGCCCCGATCCTATGGGCGAGCTCCACCTCGGTGGGGTAGCATACTTCCCCGTGCATGTTCTTGACGTTTACCACCACCGTATCCAGCCCGTAGTCCGCCAGCCGGTCCAGGATCCCGGATAGGAACCCAGGCCGGGTCAGGGAATACGAGGTGAGATACACGCCCCGGTGGCCGTGGACGTCCGGCCCCGGGGCCGGCTGGGGTTCCTGGGGGGGCACGGGTAGGCTGCCCGGGGCCGGCGCGTGGCCAGACCAAGCCAAGCCCAGCAGGGCCACGGCCAAAATGGCCGCCCCCACACCCCTCCTCCTGCTGGCTTTCCGCATCGGGAGCATGGTAGCCGCCGGGGCCGTGCTTACCGGTGACTTCCTTCACCGGCGGCACGGACCTTGTCCCGTACTTGCGGCCACGCTAGCATGGGGCCATGTCGGTTTCTTTCTCAGTAGACGGCCACAGTTACTCCGCCCGGGCGTTCCTCTTCGACAAGGACGGGACGCTGATCTCGTTCGACCATTGGCTCAAGGTCATGGAGGTCCGCGCCCAGCGGCTGCGGCGCCTGCTGGGGCTGTCGGAGCAGGAGACCGCCGCCCTGCTCACCTACATGGGGGTATGCCCCAAGACCGGCCGCGCCCTCCCCCAGGGGATCATCCACTTGCCCCGCTGCGATGCCGAGCGGGAGGTAGCCGACCACCTCACCGCCTTGGGGGTGCCAGGGGCCCTGGCCCTGGTGACGCGGGTGTTCCAGGAGGTAGACCAAGAGTTCCCCTTCCAGCGGTACCTCAAACCCCTGCCCGGAGCGGAGGAGATCCTGCTCGCCATCCGCCGGGCCGGCGGCCGGGTGGCGGTGGTGACCAACGACGCCGCGGCCGCCAGTGAGCGGCACCTTGCGTCTTTGGGTTGGGACGGGCTGGTGGACGTGATCGTGGGCACCGACGTGTGCCCGGCCAAGAAGCCCGCCCCCGAGCCGGTGCTCCTTGCCTGCCGCCGGCTGGGGATCCCAGCAGGGGCCGGGGTGATGGTGGGCGACTCCCCCAGCGACCTTTTGGCTGGCCGGAGCGCCGGCTGCCGCCTCTCCATCGGGGTCCTGTCGGGGCTGGGGCGCCCGGAGGACCTCTCCCCCCATGCCGACCTACTGCTGCCGGACATCTCCGCCCTCCACCTGGGGTAAGGGGCGTCGTCCCGGCGGCCGCCTGGCTGAGGCCGTCTAAAGGGGGCCTTTTCACGGCATAACCATAGTGCGGGCCGCGAAAGCGTCCCGACAAAGGCAAACCCGTCGCGAGGCGGGGGCGCAAAGCCACGGGTCTCTCTGAGATAGCCGGGCTGCCGAAGGACGGTGATGTGGGATGAAAAGGATGATCCTGATCGCGGCCGCTCTCCTGATCGGCCTTTCCGCTTCTCTCCTTGGTGCACAGGCCACTGCGGTGGTCAGGGTTAGCTGGACGGTGCTCCCGTTCGCCATCATCTCCCTGGAGGGGAGTGGCGAATACGGGGATTCCGTGGTAGTGGTCACGGAGATCCCGGAGCCCACTGCGTTCGACCTCGCCAGGGGCTATATCGAGCTCCCCGGGGCCGTGACCCTCAGAGTGATGAGCAATACCCACTGGACGGTGCTGGTACAGGCCCTTTCCCCCACGCTGGGGACCAGCTATGACGGCACGTTCACCTGGCCGGTGGAGCACCTGGCCGTGGGGGTGGGCGGAGATTACGTGCCGGTTTCCCTCAGCCCTCAACCCATAGCCGCGGGGAAGAACGGGCAGTACCTGCTCGCGGTGGACTATCGGGTGAACGTACCCGCCACCGGCGTCCCCGCGGGGGATTACAGGGCGGTCTTGCTGTACACGGTCACCACTGACTAACACCTAGGGCCTTTGCGGGGTTTCGTCCGGGTGCGGCCCTCCTTGGAAGGAGGGCCGCGGCTAGGGAAGCGGCTGAAATCGGGCCACGAAGTGCCGCAGCGGCCCTTCCCCCTCCACCAACCGCAGCCCCGGCAGCTTGTCGGCCTGTGCCTTGATCCGCCGCAAAGTCTCCACCACCCACTCCAGGTGGTCGCGGGTATACACCCGCCGGGGGAGGGCAAGCCGCACCAGCTCCATGCGGGCGGCCTCCCCCAGCATCACCGAGCCCACCTCCACCGCCCGGATCCCGCCTTCCAGGTACAGGGCGCACACCAGCGCTTGGCCGGGGAACCCCCCGCGAGGGATGTGGGGAAGCATTTTCCCGGCGTTCACGTACACCGCGTGCCCCCCGGGAGGCCAATACACCGGGACCCCCACCTCCCGGAGGCGCTCGGCCAGCCACCGCACCTGCCCCACCCGATCCCGCAGGTACCCGAGGTCCAACGCCTCCCGGAGGCCCACGGCCAGGGCGGCCAGGTCCCGACCGGCCAGCCCCCCGTAAGTGGGGAAACCCTCCACCAGGATCAGCCGGGCCCGGCACCGCTCGTACAGGCCCTGGTTCCGCAGGGCGATGAACCCGCCGATGTTCCCCAGCCCGTCCTTCTTGGCCGACATCAGGCAGCCGTCGGCCAGGGAGAAGACCTGTTGAGCGATGTTGAGCGGCGATCGTTCGGCCTGCCCCTCCTCCCGTTCATGGATGAAGTAGGCGTTCTCCGCGTGTCGGGCGGCGTCCAGGATGAGGGGGATCCCGTGGGCGTGGGCGAGCTCGGCGACGGCCCGGATGTTGGCCAGGGACACGGGCTGGCCAGCGGCGGTGTTGTTGGTCAAGGTGAGCATCACGAAGGGTATCCGTTCCCCTTCCCGGTTGACCAGTT
>DQVA01000014.1 GCA_015661965.1 Candidatus Bipolaricaulota bacterium | reverse complement strand
TGCTAAGTTTGGTAATGGGGCTGGTCTTTTCCGGGCAGGCCACCGTCACCGTGATGGTCCTGTGGAGCGGGGCCGAGCTGGACGCCTTCCAGAGGGTGGTGGACAGCTTCACCGCCGCCACCGGCATCGAGGTACGGGTGGAGAGCGTGGGCCGTGACCTGCCCCAGATCCTGGTGGCCAGGCTGGAAGGTGGCAATCCCCCCGACGTAGCGGCCATGCCCAACCCCGGACAGATGGCGGAGTTCGTGTCCCGGGGGGCGCTGATCCCGGTGGAGGGGTTCGTGGACCTGGCCCAGTTCCCCAAGGCGTTCGTCGATTTGGCCACGGTGGGCGGGCACGTGTATGGGATCTTCATCTCCGCCGACCTCAAATCGTTGGTGTGGTACAACCCGGATGCCTTGTACGCTGAAGGGCTGGCCCCCGCCGATTCCTGGAACGAGCTGATGTACATCACCGACGTCCTGGCGGCCCGGGGCAAGGTGCCGTGGGCGGTGGGCCTTGAGTCCGGGGCGGCGTCCGGTTGGCCGGGCACCGACTGGATCGAGGACATCATGCTCCGCACCGCGGGGCCCGACCTCTATGACAAGTGGGTGGCCCACGAGATCCCCTGGACCCATCCAGCGGTGAGGCGGGCGTTCGAGCTGTTCGGCGCTATCGTGAAGAATGAAGCCTACGTTTACGGCGGCACCACCGGGGCCCTGTCCATCAACTTCGGGGATTCCCCCTGCGTGCTGTGGGATGAGCCGCCGGGGGCCTACCTCCATCGTCAGGCCACCTTCATCAAGTCCTTCATCGCCAACTGCCACCCGGAGCTCGACCTCGACCGCGACGTGAGTTTCTTCGTGTTCCCGCCCATCGATCCCCAGTGGGGGACCCCGCTTCTGGGGGCTGGGGACCTGATCTCAGCGTTCCGTGACACGCCAGAGGTGGAGGCGTTCCTCAAGTACCTCGGCTCGGCTGAGGCCCAGGCCATCTGGTGTGGTGCCCTGGGCAAGCTGGCCGTCAACGTGAACGTAGACCCCTCCGTCTATCCGGATGCGTTGACCGCTCAGGCGGCGGCCATCCTCAAGGGGGCGGAGATCTTCCGGTTCGACGGCTCCGACCTCATGCCGGCAGCGGTGGGGGCTGGTGCCTTCTGGAAGGGCGTGCTGGATTACGTGTCCGGCGTGCCCCTGGATCAGGTCCTGTCCGACATCGAGACGGCCGCCCAACAGGCCTACGGCCAGTAAAGGGCCAACGCCTAGGACCCCGGGGCAGGGGGCTTCCCCCTGCCCCGGGAGTCTCCGGATGAGGAGGCAGGATGAGGACCGCAAGGCACACGCCTTGGCTGTATCTGTTCCCGGCCCTGGCCATGCTGGCGGCCTTTCTCATCGTCCCCACCATCAACACCGTCTACCTGAGTTTTTTCGGCCCCCGCTCCCAATCCTTCGTGGGGGTACAGAACTACCTCCAGGCCTTCACCTCGCCCCTCATGCTCACCGCCTTCCGCAACAACCTGCTATGGCTGGTGGTGTTCACCGTGTTTACCGTGGGGGTGGGATTGGCACTGGCGGTGCTTCTGGACCGGGTGCGCTATGAGGTGGCGATCAAGTCCATCGTGTTCCTGCCCATGGCCATCTCCTCCGTGGCCGCCGGGATCATCTGGAAGTTCATGTACGCCTTTCGGCCAGCTTATGCCAATCAGATCGGGCTCCTTAACGCCATTGTGGTCGCTTTGGGGGGAAAACCCATCGGGTGGCTGATCGAGCGCCCTTGGATCAACAACCTGGCCTTGATCGCGGTGGGCGTCTGGATATGGACGGGTTTCTGCATGGTGATTTTCTCGGCCGCCTACAAGGGCATTCCCAGGGAGATGCTCGAGGCAGCGCGCATAGACGGGGCCAACGAGTGGCAGGTGTTCCTGCGGATCACCATCCCGTTCCTCAAGTCCACCATCGCGGTGGTTACCACCACCATGATCGTGTTCGTGCTCAAGGTGTTCGACATCGTGTACGTGATGACCAATGGCAGCTTCGACACCGAGGTGGTGGCCAATCGCATGTACAAGGAGATGTACTCTTACCAGAACTACGGTCTGGCCAGCGCCATCGCGGTCATCCTGCTTTTAGCCATCATCCCATTCGTCGTGGTGAACATCCGCCGGTTCAAGGC
>DQVA01000212.1 GCA_015661965.1 Candidatus Bipolaricaulota bacterium | reverse complement strand
CGACATGCCCCATGGTGTTTGGTTCGCCGATCGGGAGGGGGACGCCATCGGCTTCCTTTCCCCGGACCGGGACGAGTTCGCCATTTACCGGTTGCCTCCCGGCTCTTACCCGGTCACGGTGAAGCTGGGGCCGGACGGGGCGGTGTGGTTTGTATGCGAGCGGGGTAACGCCATCGGGCGGTTGGAGATCGTGCCGGTGCTCGGCCCGCCGCCGCTCCCACCCAGCCAGGGGCAGGGCTGTGGGTTCCCCGCCTACTCCGTGTTCCAAAGCGGCAACGTCGCGGAAGTGAGGTTGGCTTGCGTGTACGATGGGGCGGCAGGTTTGCCGGCTTACGTGGAGGCGGTTCCCACCGTGCAGGGCACCCCCGCAAGCCCCTTCCACTCCACCAGGGAGACGATCTCCACCCCCGGACGCCACGACTTCACCTTCAGCATCAGTTACCTCGGATCGGGCCGGTTCGAGACGGACGGCCTGTTGTTCCGGATCTACACCGATGCCGGCACGGTGTGCGAACGGAGGGTGGATTTCCACGCGGTTTGGACGCAATAGGCTGAAGGGTTGCCGTGGGGAAGGCTACAAGCCTTCCCCACGGCCTTTAGCTTAGGACGGCCTCGAACGCCTGCTCCAAGAGCGCAATCCCTTCCGCGAGGGCGTCATCCGGGATGGTAAGGGGAACCAGGAAGCGGATTACGTTCCCGTATACCCCGGCGGTGGGGAAGATGAGGCCGCGCCGCAGCGCCTCTTTCTGAATCCGGGCCGTCTCCTCCTTGGCCGGGGTCTTGGTGGCCGGGTCCTTGACCAGTTCCATCCCCACCATGGCCCCCAGGCCCCGCACCTCGCCCACGATGGGGAATCTCGCGGCGATGCGCTCTAGGCCCCGGTGGAGGAGCCCACCGATGTGGTCCGCCCGGGCCACCAACCCCTCCTCCTCCACCACGTCCAGGACCGCCAAGGCGGCGGCGCAGGCCACTGGGTTGCCCACGTAGGTCCCCCCAATGGCCCCGGGTATGGGCTTGTCCATCACCTCCGCCACCCCTACCACCCCGGAAAGGGGCATACCCCCGGCGATGGATTTGGCGAACGTGATGAGATGGGGCTCCACCCCGTAATGTTCCGTGGCGAAGAACTTCCCGGTCCGACCTACCCCGGTCTGCACCTCGTCCGCCACCAGCAGGAACCCGTACCGGTCTGCCAGCTCCCGGAGGAACGGGAAGAACTCGGGGGGCGGCACGATGAACCCCCCTTCCCCGATCACCGGCTCCACCACCAGACAGGCCACTTCTCCGGGGTCCACCAGCGCTAGCAGCCGCCGTTCCAGCTCCTCCATGGAGATGGGGTTGCGGTAGGGGTAGGGGTAAGGGAGGCGAAATACGTCCGGCACATAAGGCCCGAATCCGGCCTTGTAGGGCATGGCCTTGTGGGTCATGGTCATAGCGAGGTACGTGCGGCCGTGGAACGCATGTTCGAAGCAGATCACCGCCTTGCGGCCGGTGGCGGCCCGGGAGATCTTGACCGCGTTTTCCACCGCCTCCGCCCCGGAGTTGAAGAAAGCCGTCCGCTTGGGGGAAGGGCCGGGGGCGAGCCGGTTGATCCGCTCGGCCAGTTCCACTAGCGGCTCGTAGGGGACCGCCGTGAAGTCGGTATGGATGAACTTATCCGCCTGCTCTTTTATCGCGGCCACCACCTTGGGGTGGTTGTGGCCCACGTTAAGCACGCCCCAGCCGCCGGAGAAGTCCAAGAACCTGTTTCCATCGAGGTCCTCTACCACCACGCCTTCCGCCTTGGCCACCACGAACGGCGCCAGGGCCGCTAGGGCCCGGGGCACCGCCTTCCCCTTCCGCTCCAGCACCGCCTTGGACTTGGGGCCCGGAAGCTCCGTCTGGATACGTACATACTTTCCCAACTCGCCCTCCTTTCAGTCCCGGGTCACGATCTCCCCCGGGGGGATGAGGGTGACCTTAAATGGCAAATTCAGCTCGGCGATCTCCCGCTCCACCTTCCCCAGCTCCCGCCGGTAGCGGCTGGAGATGTGGAAGCAGATCAGTTCCTTTTTCACCCCGGCCTTTTGTGCCACCTCCACGGCCTCCCACACCGTGGCATGTTTGTACTCCTTGCGGTCCTCGTCGGAGAGGAAGGTGGCCTCGTGTAGCAACAGCTCGGTCTCGGCCACCAGCTGGGGCCGCAACGGCACCGAGTCCCCCCCATAGGAGAGGAGCTTCTGCGCGTATTCCTCGGTGATCTCGTCCTTCCTCCCCTCACGGACCAACTGCACGATTTCCTCCTGGGGGAGGTCTTGGTATTCCGGCTTGAGCCGCCGGCGCACCTCGATCACGTTGTAGCCCAGGGAGATCTCCCCTTGGGCGTGTACGGTGGGGAAGGCCTCGATGTAGCGGGGCATCCTGCCCTTGAGCAGGGGGACCCGGTCCCCTGCCTTAAGCGGCACCCACTCCAGCCGGTAGCGGAGGCGGCGGTTTGTCCTGGCGAAGTAGGTGATGAGTTCGGAGATGAAATGGTTGCCGGCCGGGAAGTAAATGTAGAGGTCCTTTTCCCGATCGCCCATGGCGTTGTTGCGGATGTTGATGAGGCCCATGAGGCCGGAGATGTGATCCGCATGTCCATGGGACAAGAACACGTGCCGGATGGCGAACGCCTTGTTCTCCAGCTCCGTGCTTGCCCCTTCCCCGCAGTCGAACAGGATCCGGTCCGGGGAGTAGTAGATCCACGTGGAATAAAGCGCCTTGGAGAAGATCATCAGCTTCATCTAGATCAGCACCTTCCCCTCGAACTCAGGCGGCCTGGGGAGGCCGAGCAGGGCCCAGACCGTGGCGGGGACGTCCAACACCTCCCCCGCCCGGGGGCGTTCCCCTCTGATCCACAAAAACGCCCCGGTCAGGGTATGCCCCCCCTGGCGGCGGGCCGGCCGGAACGGCCCTTCACCGCTCCAACCCCCGCGCAGCTCCACCCCCGAAGCCGGCAAGGCCAGAAGATCCGGGCCCAGCTCCGCTTTTGGGCCACGGTAAATGTCCCTTCCCAAGAACACCCGCTGGATGGCCGGCTCCCCCTCCGGGGTGGACAGGGAAAGCAGGGCCTCCGAAAGCCGCTCCAGATAGTCCCGGGCCCGACCGGGCTCGATCCAGCCGTCTCGCTCCCGCCCCTGCATAAGCAGGTAGATCCGCCCCGGGGTAAGGGAGTAGGCCGTAGATCCTGGGGCCACCCGGGCTGGCCCCTCCCCCTCCCCGGAGAGCTCCAGCCAACCCAGCTCCCGCAGGAAGGCGTTGAGGTCAAGTTCCCAGCGGAGGGGAGCAAAACCGTGGTCGGACATGAGCACCAGCTCCGTGCCGGGGGGCAGGGCCGCCACCACCTCTGCCACCAGCTCCGCCACCGCCTCGTAGGCAGCCCAAAATTCCTCCCGCCAGCGGCCATCGGTCAGGCCGTCAGAGAGGAAGAAGTGGTTCAGCCGGTCGGTGACCATGATGTGCAGGTGAAACAGGTCCCAGGGCTTGCGGAGGAGCTCCAGGGCCACCCGGCGGCGGGTGGCGAGCGCCCGCTCGATCTGGGAGAAGAACTCCGGCGGCTCGCCGGCCGTTCCCGGGTCCGGGTCCACCAGGTACCCCTCTTGGGCCAGCCGCGAGGCCAGGTCTGGGGGATAGGCGGCCCGCGATAGCTCCGGCGCTGGAAAGCCGGCCACCAGCCAGCCGGACAAGGGGTCGGCCGGATAGGTGAGGGGGATGTTCACCACCGCCGCCCGCTTCCCCTGTTGGGCGGCGTGCTCCCACAGCTTGGGGGCGGCTACATCCCGAGAGGTGAGGATGTGCTGCGACATCTCCTGGGGGTTCCGCTCCACGAACCCGAATACCCCATGCCCCCCCGGCCCCACCCCGGTGGAATAGGTGGCCCAGGCCACCGAGGAGATGGGGGGCAGGGTGGAGGTCAGTTCGACCGCCCCCCCCGCTTGCCAAAGGGAACGTAGGGGCGCCAGGCGCTCCTCACGAAAGGCCTCCCGGAGCAACGCACCCGGCACCCCGTCCAAACTGATTACGCAGACGCGTTTCTTGCGGCGCTGGAACATGAAAACCCCGTAGCGGGTCATTATACCGATGGGGTGGGCTCCCCAAAAGCCGGACCCCCGGCCCCAGTTTGTCATCAGTGGTTGCTTGCAATTCTGGGATCAATTGACGAAAAGACTCGGGGGACCTGGTACAATGGTGTATGCTTGACATCCGCGAGATCCGCGAACGTCCCGGGGAGGTCCTGGCGCGGCTCAGGCGACGTGATCCCGCCTGTGACCTGGCGCGGGTGCTGTCCCTGGATGAGGAGCGGCGGGCCCTCATCCGCCAGGTGGACGAGCTGCGCCGGGAGCGCAAAGCGGGCTCCGAGGAGGTGGCCCGCCTCCAGCGGGAGGGCCGGGTGGAGGAAGCCCGGGCCCGCATCGCTTCATTGAAGACCCTGTCGGAGCGGCTGAAGGCGTTGGAGGAGCGCCTGGCCCGGGTGAAGGGGGAGCTCGAGGAGGAGCTGCTGCGGCTCCCCAACCTCCCGCACGAGTCGGTCCCTGTTGGGACCAAGGAGGAGAAGGTCCTCCTCCGTTCCTGGGGCGAGCCCCCGAAGTTCGATTTCCAGCCACGGCATCACGTGGAGCT
>DQVA01000077.1 GCA_015661965.1 Candidatus Bipolaricaulota bacterium | reverse complement strand
TAAGATGCTCCCCCCGGGGGTCGGCATTAACGGGGTCAAGGAAGCCGTGGTGGAACACGTGGTCGCCTGCGGGGGGAAGCCCTGCCCGCCCACCACCGTGGGGGTGGGGATCGGCGGCGGGGCCGATCTTTCTCTAAAGCTGGGCAAGCTCGCGCTGCTCAGGCCGGTGGGGGAAAGGCACCCCGAACCCCAGGTGGCGGCCCTGGAGGAGGAGCTCGAGGGGCTCATCAATGCCTCCGGAGTAGGGCCTATGGGCTTAGGCGGGAAGACCACGGTGCTGGCCGTGCACGTCGAATACGCCCACCGGCATCCGGCCTCCCTCCCCGTGGGGATCGTGGTCCAGTGTTGGGCCGACCGCCGCGCCCACGTGCTGATCTCGCCGCGGGGCGAAATTACCGTGACGGGTGACGCCTAGCGTGTGACGGGATTTCCCGTCACTCATCACGGAGGGGACAATGGAGAGAGTGTTTGAGACGCCGATCGCCGAGGAGGAAGTGCGGGCCCTTGCCGCCGGAGACGTGATCTACGTGTCGGGGCTCCTCTTCACCGCCCGGGACGAGGCCCATAAGCTCCTGCTCGAGCGGGGGGCGCCGTTCCCGCTGGAGGGCCTGGCCCTGTTCCACTGTGGGCCGGTGGTACAGAAGGTGGAGGGGGGCTGGCGGGTGGTGGCCGCCGGGCCCACCACCTCGGCCAGGATGGAGCTCTTCCAGGCCGAGTTCCTAAAGAAATTCCGGCCCCGGGTGATCATCGGCAAGGGCGGCATGGGGGAGCGGACCCTGAAGGCCCTCGGGGAGGTGGGGGCGGTCTACACCCACTTCACCGGCGGGGCCGGGGCCCTGGCCGCCCAGGCGATCCGCGGGGTGAAAGAGGTCCACTGGCTCGAGGAGCTCGGGATCCCGGAGGCGGTTTGGGTGCTTGAGGTGGAGAGATTCGGCCCCTTGGTGGTGGCCATGGACGCCCACGGCCGCTCCCTTTACAAGGATCTCGCCGTGGAGGTCGAGAAGAACATGGAGCGGATCCGAGCGCGGATCCGGGGAGGTTAGCCGATGGAGGAGCGCAAGCCCACAGTGGAGGAACTGCTGGCGAAAGCGAAAGAGCCGGCCCGCAAGGCCCCGGCTTGGCACGCCTTCTACCGGGGCAAGGTCGGCGTCACCCTGAAGTGTGCCATCACCGACTACCAGGACTTCGGGGTCTGGTACACCCCGGGGGTGGCCCAGCCCTGCCGCGAGATCGCAGAAACCCCGGAGAAGGTGTTCGAGTACACGAACAAGGGGAACTTCGTGGCGGTGGTGTCCGACGGGACCCGGGTTCTGGGCCTGGGGGACATCGGCCCCGAGGCGGCCCTGCCGGTCATGGAGGGCAAGGCCATCCTGTTCAAGTACCTGGGCGGGGTGGACGCCTTCCCCGTGACCATCGACACCAAGGACCCGGACGAGCTCATCCAGGCGGTGAAGTGGATCGCCCCCGCCTTCGGGGGGATCAACCTGGAGGACATCTCCTCCCCCAAGTGCTTCTACGTCCTGGACCGGCTGCGGAGGGAGCTTGAGATCCCGGTGTGGCACGACGACCAGCAGGGCACGGCCTCCATCACCCTGGCCGGGGTGCTGAACGCCATCAAGGTGGTGGGGAAGGATCCCAAGCGGGTGACCTATGCGGTGATCGGGGCCGGGGCGGCCAACATCGCCTTCGTACGGGTGCTTCTGACTTATGGGGTCCCGGCGGGGAACGTGATCATGGTGGACTCAAAAGGCATCCTGCATCCGGGCCGCGAGGACCTGGAAGCGAAAAAGGACGAGAACCCCTACAAGTGGGACTATGCGAACAGGACGAACGCCGAGCGCCGGACCGGTGGGATCAAGGAGGCCCTAGCCGGGGCGGACGTGTGCGTGGCCGCCTCCAAGCCCGGCCCGGGCACCATCAAGCCGGAGTGGGTGGCGGGCATGGCCAAGGACGCCATCGTGTTCGCCTGCGCCAACCCCATCCCCGAGATCTGGCCCTGGGAGGCCAAGGAGGCCGGGGCCAGGATCATCGGCACGGGGCGAAGCGACTTCCCCAACCAGATCAACAACTCCCTGGGGTTCCCGGGCATCTTCCGGGGGACCCTGGACGTCTTCGCCCGCACCATTACGGACGAGATGGCCATCGCCGCCGCCGAGGCCATTGCGGCCACGGCCGCGGCCAAGGGCCTGCACGAGGAGTACATCGTCCCCACCATGATGGAGTGGGAGGTGTTTATCAACGAGGCGGTGGCGGTGGCCAGGAAGGCCATCGAGCAGGGGGTGGCGCGCAGGATCCTGTCCGAGGATGAGCTGCGCGAGCAGGCCGAGCGGATGATCAAGTACGCCCGCCAGGAGACCGAGATCCTCATGCGCGAGGGCCACATCCCGCCGCCTCCGGGTGTGTGATGGGTGATATGTGAAGGCGGTGGAGGGCCGCTATCCCCAGGTGGTGCGAGCGTGGGAGGAGGATCTGGAGCCGTTGCTTTGTTTCCACCGGTGTCCCAAGGGGTTGGGGGCCTACCTCAGGAGCACGAAGCTTCTTCCGCGGTTCATGCGGGAGCTGAGGCGGGGGACCAAGGTGCGGGATCACCAATTCCC
>DQVA01000107.1 GCA_015661965.1 Candidatus Bipolaricaulota bacterium | reverse complement strand
GCCGGCTCTCCCTCCCCGGCCTGTCCCTGGAGTTCCGGGAGCTGCCCCGGGACCGGTACCCCGGGTACTGGACGGTGCTGGCCGCCGGCAGGGCGGGGGGCACCGCCCCGGTGGCGGCCAACGCCGCCGATGAGGTGCTGGTCGCTGCCTTTCTCGCTGGGGAGATCCCGTTCCCCGCCATCGCCGCCGGCCTGGACTGGGTGCTGGCCCGCCACTCCCCCACTGAAGTCCGGTCCCTTTCCGATATCGAAGAGGCCGATTCCTGGGCCCGGGCCCGAGCCCGCGAGTTTGTGGAGCGATGGGCGAACAAGCCATAAAATGGGGCCATGATCTTGAGCAAGCGTACGGACTACGGGATGCGGATACTGTATGAGCTCGCGGTGGAGGGCGATCGCTGGCACTCAGCCCGGGTGCTCGCCGATCGCCATCGGGTTCCAGAGGCCTTCCTGCGCAAGATCCTCCAGGATCTCAGGCAAGCGGGGATCGTGGCGGCCCAGAAGGGCCGCACCGGGGGGTATCGGCTGGCCTTGGCCCCGAAAGAGATCGCGGTGAGCCGGGTGCTGGCCGCACTGGAGGGACCGATGCCCAAATTGGCCTGCATCATTGGCGAGGACTGCGAGATCGACGCTGGGTGCCCCACCGCCCCGCTGTGGCGCCATCTGGAACGCCGGATCCAGGAGGAGCTCTCCAAGCTCACCCTGGCAGATGTGGTGCGGATGGCGGGGAAGGCGAACTGACATGAAGCCCACCACCGATGCGGTGCGAGAGGTGCTGCGGGAACAGGTGATCGACCCCGAGCTGGGGATCAACGTGGTGGACCTGGGGCTGATCTACGATGTGGACATCTCCGAGGGCAAGATCTCGGTGGACATGACCCTCACCACCCCGGGCTGCCCCCTGGCCGGGACCCTGGCCGCCCAAGTGGAACAGGCCCTGCGCCAGGCGTTCGAGGGCTACGAGGTCGAGGTGAGCCTGGTGTGGGAGCCCCGCTGGACGCCGGAGATGATGTCCGAGGAGGCCCGTAGGCACTTCAGCGGCCTATGAGCGCGGGGCGTTGCCCGCTCTGTGGGCAGCGGCTGGGGGAACGCCGCTGCCCGGCCCTGGACGCCCTGATCTGCAGCACCTGCTGTGGGACCCATCGGCAGAAGTCCATCGCCTGTCCGGCCAGCTGTGCCTACCTGGTCGCGGCGGAGCGGCGGCGGCGGGAGCGGAAGGCCCGCGAGCTTGAACAGGCCTGGCGGGAGTTCGAGGAAGCCCTGGCCCGCCGGGGGCTGGAGGAGCTGCTGCCCTACATGGAGGTCCTCAAGTACGCGCTGGCGCAGCTCCTCCACCACCAGCCGGCCCAGGACGCCGACGTGGCCGCCGCCCTCCAGTACCTGGCCCGGCGGCTATCGCCCATCGAGCTGGTGGAACCTTATTTGCCCAAGCTGGGGGAGCTACTGGAGCGGGGGCTGCTGCCGCTGGTGCGGGAGGGGAAGCTCCACCCGCAAGGGCTGCGGGAGGCATGTGAAGGGCTGGTCGCTTTCCTGGAACACTTCTCCCGCAAGGAGCCGGATCGGTTCGTGACCGCCCTGTTGGGTACCTATCCCCCGGAGGAGCCGGGACGGTCGGGGATCATCCTGCGCCCTTGAGGGCGCGCTGGAGCCCAACCAGGCGTCCCAAGGAGAGGTACAGGAGGAGGCCGGCCGGCACCCCAAGCAGCACCCGGCCCCAGGGGGCCAGGCCAGCGAGGGCCAGGCGGTCCAGCCCCCACAGCAGAGCGCCCATCCCCAAGGCGGCCAGGCCGGCCGCGCCCACGGCCCGCCAGGGGATCCACCCTCCTCCCCACCGCCATAGCGCCGCCCCCTGCAGCAGGGCATCCACCCAGCCGGCCATCCCGGTGGCCAATGCCAGCCCGAACGTGCCCCACGGTCCCACCCAAGCCAGGTCCAGCCCCACGTTCACCCCCACCGCCACCGCCGCGGTGAGCACCGGGATCCCGGGCCGTCCCAGGGCGTAAAAGGCCCGGGAGAACAGGTACACCAGCCCGTAACCCCACAGGCCGGCAAGATAAGCGGCCAGGGCCGCGGCAGTGCGGGCGGTGTCGGCGGCGGTGAACGCTCCGTGTTGGAACAGGAGTTGCACCACCGGCTTCCTCAGTACCAAGAGGCCGAAGGTAGCGGGAAGCAGCAAGGCCGCCCCCAACGCCACCCCTTTCCCCAGGGCCTGCCGGAACCCCTGCTCCCGTCCCGCGGCCGCGTAGGCGGACAGGCGGGGCAAGGCGGCGGTGGCCACCGACACCGCCAGTATCCCCAAGGGGAGCTGGAACAGCCGCATGGCGTATTGCAGGGTCGCCACCGAGCCGTCGGCGAGGTAGGAGGCCAGTCGGTTGTCCACCAGCAGGTTCATCTCCGCCACCGCCAGCCCCCCCAGCACCGGGAGCAGCCGCCGGCCCAGCGCCACCAGGTCTCCCGGGGAAGCCCGGCCCGCTCCCCGCAGGTGGGGCCAGGCGGCCGGGGCTTGCACCGCCACCATCCCCGCCCCCCCGAGGAGGAGCCCCACCGCTAGCCCCAACACCGGCGGCGAGACGAGCCGAGAGACGAGGAGCGCCCCTGCGATCAGCCCCAGGCTCCAGGC
Organism: Candidatus Bipolaricaulota bacterium; assembly: GCA_015661965.1. Lineage (GTDB taxonomy): Bacteria > Bipolaricaulota > Bipolaricaulia > Bipolaricaulales > Bipolaricaulaceae > UBA3574. Next base: position 8,069 of record DQVA01000107.1, on the reverse strand, counting down.
GCTGGGGGCCACCGCCGGCAGGAAGAACCTGCCGTGGGCGTTCAGGATCGCCCCGGCCAGGGCGGAAAAAGAAGCCATTGCCAAAAAGGGGAACGTCCAGCGGGCCAAGGATACGGCTAGGGTGAGTTTCCCGCGGGGGAAACCGGCCGCCAGGGCAGGGATGTAAACCGGCGCCAGCACCGCCCCCAGAGCGCAAATGGGGACCAGCACCACGATCAGGATCCGTAACGTGGCCCGGGCGAACGGGGCGCCCTCGTCCCCGGCCTGCACGTACAGGGGCAGGAAGGCGGCGGCCATCCCCCCCTCCCCCAACAGGCGCCGCAGCAGGTTCGGCACGAAGTAGGCGATGAAGAACGCATCCAAGGCCGCGGAGGCCCCGAACACGTGGGCCAGGGCCACCTCCCTCCCCAGCCCCACCACACGGGATAAGGCGGTTCCCGCCGCCCCCCGGAACACCGCCCCGGAAAACGCACCCCCCAGTAAAGGGCGGATGAGATTTCCCCAACCAGCGGCCCGGGTCAGGGCCCGCAGGCGGCCCCGGAGTGGGGCGAGGGGCATCAGTCGGCCGCGGTCACCGTGACCTTGACCGTGGCGGTGATGTCCTCGTAGATGCCGATCTCTACCTCGTATTCCCCGAGGGCCTGGATGGGCTCCATCACGATCCGGTGGGGATCGACCTTCTCCCCGAACTGCTCCTCGATGGCCCTGGCCACATCTTGAGGGCGGACCATGGCATACAGCTTGTCTTCGTCGTGGACCTTGCGGGCGAAGGATAGTTCCGCCCCGGAAAGCCGCTCCGCCAACATCTGGGCCCGGGTGCGCCGGTCCGCGAGTTCCGCCTGATACTGGGCGCGGAGCTTCTCGTAGCGGGCCATCTCATGGGGAGTGGGTTTTGTGGCCAAGCCCCTGGGAAGCAAGTAATTGCGGGCGTAGCCGTCCTTTACCTCCACCACGTCGCCCGGGATCCCCAGGCCGGGAACTTCCTTGATCAATAGCACTTTCATGTCGATCCCCCTTGTCCGCCAATGGTAGGGGCAAGGGGGCTTGGGCTCAACTGCCGGGCTGTTCGGATCCTCCTGGCTGTGGGCAACCGGCCCGGTGGCTCGTGCTATACTCCCAGGGGAGAGGCGAAGGAGGGAGAGCCATGAGGTTCGAGCTTTCCAGGCTGCGGACGGCCCCGGGCCGGCCGTTTCGCTTGACCGGGCAAGAGCCCCTCTCCAGCGTGGAGTGGTGGGGGGAAGATTTGCCTCTGGTGGGGGCGGTGGAGGTCCAGGCCAGCGCCTTCTTCCAGGAGGAGCGGGTGTTCGTCACCCTGGAGGTATCGGGCCGGGTCCGCCGGCGCTGTTCCCGGTGCCTCGCGGAGATGGTAGAGGCCTTCCACCATCGGGACTTCCTGGAGGTGCCGGTGGCAGGGACCGGGGCCTACTTGGAGCTGCGCCCCTTGGTGGAGTCCGGGGTCAGACTGGCCTTGTCCTCCCGCCCGTTGTGTCGCCCGGACTGCAAGGGCATCTGCCCCGCCTGCGGGGCGGACCTCAATCGGGGAGACCATCGCCCCGGTTGCGAGGCGACCCGACCTCATGGGGACCCCCGCCTGGAGAAGCTCAAGGACTTGCTGTGAGGGTACTGGGGGTGGATCCAGGGCTCACCGCCACCGGCTACGGGGTGGTGGAGGATGTGGCCGGGGCCCTGCAGCCCCTGGCCCGGGGGACCATCCGAACCGGCAGCAAGGCGTCGCTTCCGGACCGACTGGCCAAGATCTACCACGCCCTGCGGCAGGTGGTGGAGGAATACCGGCCGGATGCGGTGGCGGTGGAGGAGGTTTATCTCGCGCGCAATGCCCCCTCGGCCATGCTCACCGCCCAGGTGCTGGGGGTGGTGAAGCTGGCCGCCCATGGCTGCGAGCTGCGCTCCTATGCCCCCCGGGAGATCAAGAAATGGATCTGCGGCAACGGCTCGGCACCCAAGGACCAGATGATCCGGATGATGGAACACCTCCTCGCCACCCGGGACTTGGGGACCGACCACGCCGCCGATGCCCTGGCGGTGGCGGTGTGCGCCCTGTTCGACCGGCGATGAACATCTACCAGGCCCTGGGGATCGAGGAGGTGCCCGCGCGCCTCCTCCTTGTCGACGGACACTCCGCCTTGTTCCGGTCCTTTTACGCCATCCCCGAGCTCACTACCTCCAAGGGGGAGCCGGTAAACGCGGTGTATGGCTTCGTACGCACCCTATTCATGGCGCTGCGCCAGTACCCGGCCCGCTACCTCGCGGTGGCGTTCGACGCCGGGGGGGTGACGGTGCGCCATCAGGAGTTCGCGGCCTACAAGGCTACCCGCAAGGAGATGCCGGATGCCCTCGCCCAACAGCTCCCCCGGGTCAAGGAGCTTTTGGACGCGCTCGGCATCGCCCGCCTGGAGCTACCCGGCTACGAGGCGGACGACATCATGGCCACACTGGCCCGGCTGGCGGAAAGGGAGGGCATCCCGGTGCTCCTCCTCACAGGCGATAAGGACATGGCCCAGCTCGTGTCGGACTTGGTGTCCCTGCTCAGGCCGGGGAGGAAGCCCAGCGAGGGCCTGACCTTGCTTGATCGCCAGGGGGTGGAGGAGGTGTTCGGCGTGCCCCCGGAGCGGATCGTGGACCTCCTCGCGCTGGTGGGGGACACCTCGGACAACGTCCCCGGGGTCAAGGGGATCGGGGACAAGACCGCGAAGAAGCTGCTTTCCGAGTACGGCTCCCTGGAGGCGGTGCTGGAGAACGCCGCCAAACTGAAAAACAAGCGCGCCGCCCAGGCCCTGGCCGAGCAGCGGGAGGCGGCCCTGCTCTCCCGCGAGCTGGTGCGCCTGCGGGAGGTGGAGTTGGACCTGGAGCTCTCCGACCTGTCCCCCCGGGAGATCGACCCGGATGAGCTCGTGGAGGTCCTCTCCCGGCTCGAGTTCAAGTCCATCCTGGCAGAGCTCCAGGTGAAAAAGGGCCCGGAGACCAGCTTCCGGGTGGTCACCGACCGGGAGGAGCTGAAGAAACTGGTGGGCCGACTCAAGGAAGCGGAAGAATTCTCGCTGGACCTCGAGACCACCGGCAAAGACCCGCTTAAGTGTGAGATCGTGGGGATCGCTGTTGCCCTGCGGCCCTACGAGGGCTACTACATCCCGGTGGGGCATAGCTATTCGGGGGTCCCGGCCCAGCTCCCGCTAGCTGAAGTGCTGGCCCTCCTGAAACCCCTTTTGGGGTCGGAAAAGCCGCGAGTGATCGGCCAGAACCTGAAGTACGATATCGAGGTCCTGGCCCGGTATGGGGTGGAGGTGCGGGGGATCGCTTTCGACGCCATGATCGCCCATTGGCTCCTTCATCCCAACGCCCCCAGCCATTCCCTGGAGGTGATCGTGCGGGACGAGCTGGGGGAGCGGGTTCAGTCCTACAAGGCCCTTTTGGCCGAGGGCGGGGAAAAGGAGATGGCCGAGGTACCCCTGGCGCGGGCCGGCCGCTACGCCGCCGAGGACGCGGAGGCGGTGTGCCGGCTGCGGCGCCCCTTGACCGAACGGCTCAAACAGGCCCAGCTCCTCTCCCTGTTCGAGGCAGTGGAGATGCCGCTTATTCGGGTGCTGGCCTGGATGGAGCGGCGGGGGGTGCTGCTCGATCCGGAGGTGCTGCGCGAGCAGGGGAAAGAGCTGGAAGTGATGCTCCAGCGGCTGCGGGAGGAGCTGTTCGCCCTGGCCGGCTGCGAGTTCAACCCGGACTCCGTGCCCCAAGTGCGGGAGGTGCTTTACGGGCGCCTCAAGTTGCCGGTGCTGGCCCGCACCAAGACCGGCCCCGCCACCGACTCCCAGGTGCTGCGGGAGCTCTCCGCTTACCACGAGCTCCCCGGGAAGCTCATCGCCTACCGCGAGCTGGAGAAGCTGCGCAACACCTATATCGAGAAGCTACCCCGCCACATGAACCCCGAGACCGGCCGCATCCACACCTCGTTCAACCAAACCGGCACCGCCACCGGCCGGCTTTCCTCCTCCGACCCCAATTTGCAGAACATCCCGGCCCGCCATGAGGTGGGGGTGGACATCCGCCGGGCGTTCGTGGCCCCCCCAGGGCGGCTGCTTCTGGCGGCGGACTACTCCCAGATCGAGCTCCGGATCCTGGCCCACCTCTCCGGCGATCCCGGGCTGATCGAGGCCTTCAAGGGAGGGGAGGACCTGCACCGGCGCACCGCCGCCGAGATCTTCGGAGTGCCGCAAGACGCGGTGGATTCCCGCATGCGCACGGTGGCGAAAAGGGTGAACTTCGGGATCGTGTACGGGATCAGCCCCTACGGCCTGGCCCGGGACCTGGGTATCCCGCAGGAGGAGGCGAAGCTGTTCATCGACCGGTTCTTCACCGCCTACCCCAAGGTGCGGGAGTTCATCGACCGCAAAGTGGAGGAAGCCGCCAGCACCGGCTACGCGGTGACCATCCTCGGCCGCCGGCGCCCCTTGCCGGGACTCGCCTCCCGGGATCGCAGGCGCCAGGGCTACGATCGCCGCAACGCGATCAACACCCCGATCCAGGGTTCGGCGGCGGACCTGATGAAGCTGGCCATGCTGCGGGTGCATCGGCTGTGGGAGGAGGGGGAGCTTGCGGCGGACATGATCCTCCAGATCCACGACGAGCTGATCTTCGAGGTGGACGAGGGGGAGGCGGAGAGGGCGGCGCGGCTGATCCGGGAGGCGATGGAGGGGGTGTGGGAGCTCAAGGTCCCCCTGAAGGTGGACATCAAGCTGGGCACCAACTGGGGCGAGCTTTAGGGGCCGCCGTATCCTCCTTATTTCAGGAGCGTGATCCCAAGAGATGTGGCCGTTTAACAGGAAAACCCAGGCGGAGGAGCTGGCCTTGTTCTCGGGGGCGCTGCGGCGGGCCCTGGGCCACCCCGGCTGCCCCGTCTGCCGGCTGGTGCGGGAGAGCGAGGAGCGATGGATCTGGACACTGCTTTACGAGTACACCGGTGACCCCCGCACCCACGCCACCTTCTCCCGCACTTTAGGCCTTTGCTCATACCACGCCTGGCTCATGCGCCGGGTGGTGGAAGGGCGACGGCTCATGACCCCCAGCGGGGTGGCCCGCCTGTACGAGACCGTGGTGCGGGAGTTGAAGTCGCAACTGGCCTTCCCCCGCAGGAAGCGGGACGGCTGTCCGCTTTGTTCTTATGCGGTCCAGACAGGGGAGAGGCAAGCCTATTTCCTCGCGCGGCTCCTGGAGGGGGAGGAGTGGCGGACGGCCTTTTCCCGTTCCCAGGGGCTGTGCTGGCCCCATCTGCGGGCGTTGCTCCCCCACGCCGCCCGGGAGGTGAGGGGATGGGTGATCCGGGATTTCACCCGGCGGCTGGAGTCGCTGGAGCGTGACCTGGCCGAGCTTCAGCGGAAGCAGCGCTACGACGTGTGCGAGGGCCTCACCCCCGGCGAGGCGGGTTCCTGGCGGGAGGCCCTGTGGCGGCTGGGGGGGATGTACTATGACCGGCTGGTGGTGGGGGATGATGTATGAGCCGGTTTACCGGCGGGCGGCGAGGGGGTGGGCGATGACCCCTCCCCCCAGCACCCTTTCCCCCAGGTAGAACACGGCCGCCTGGCCCGGGGCCACCGCCCGCACCGGGCTTTCGAACGCCACCCACGCCCTCCCCCCCTTCAAGCGCACCTCCACCTCCACCGGGGCGGCCCGGTAGCGGATCTGCACCTGGCAGCGGAACGCCTCCCCCGGCGGGGCTCCGGCGATCCAGTGGAGCTCCCTGGCTACCAGCCCGCGGGAGTAAAGGGCGGATTCCGGCCCCACGATGAGGGCGTTCCTCTCCGGGTCCAGGGCCACCACGTACAGCGGCTCCGGGGAGGCGAGCCCCAGGCCCCGCCTTTGTCCCACCGTGTAGTGGGGCAGGCCCCGATGGGTCCCGAGCTCCTTCCCGGAGAGGTCCAGGATGGAGCCGGGCCGGGCGTCCGGGATGAGCTCCCCCACCCCAGCGGGGGCGAAGCACAGGTCCTGCGACTCCGGGAGACGGGCGGCGGTAAGCCCTTGCCCTTCCGCCAGCCGCTTTACCTCCTCCTTGGTGAGCTCTCCCACCGGGAACAGCGCTCGGGAGAGCTCCCCTTGGGTAAGGGAGTAGAGGAAGTAGGACTGGTCCTTCCCCGGGTCCTTCCCTCTGAGTAGTGAAAAACCATCGTCCTCCTTGCGGATGCGGGCGTGGTGCCCGGTGGCGATGTAGGGGATGCCACGCCGGTCGGCCTCCCGCAGAAGCAGGGCGAACCGTACCTCGCGGTTGCAGAACGTGCAGGGATTGGGGGTTATCCCCCGGCGGTAGGCGGAAAGGGTGGGCTGGATCACCAACCGCCGGAACTCCTCGTGGGCCTGGACGGTCTCGTGGGGAACCCCCAGCTCCCGGGCGGCCAAGGCGGCGGTGTCCACCGAGCAACACGGGTTCTCCTTGGGTCCGGCCGGGTCCCACAGCCACAGCGTGAGGCCATATACCCGGTAGCCCTGCTCCCGCAGGAGGTAGGCACACACGCTGGAGTCCACCCCCCCGGACATCCCCACCAGCACTTTTTCCGCCATGGTAGTGAAGCTAGCCTCTGTCCCGCCCCACCGGTCAACGTAACACGGATTACATTCGCTTGGCAGCCTCAGGCCTCCACCTGGGCCGGGACGATGCAGATGAACTTCAGGACGCCGTTGCTGCCGCTTCTGAATTGATGCCGCTCGTCCGGGGCCACAAAGGCCACCGTGCCCGGGGAGAGCGGGTGGCTCCCCGCTTCCGTCCACAGCTCCCCCTCCCCCTCCAACACCAGCACCCCGTGCTCGAACGGGTGCGCGTGCTTGGGGGTATGCCCCCCTGGGCCCAAGGTGAAGAGGCGCACCGCGAACGTAGGCGCGCCGTCCTGTGGCCCCAAAAGCACCTGCTTGGTTACGTTCACCACGTCCACCTCGTGGGAGAGGTCCTGCGCCGCTACCTCCTCTATCCGCTTCACGACCGCCATTTCTTCCTCCTTACACCTGCAGGGCCAGAAACGGCACCAGCATCTCTTCTTGGGTGAGCCCGCCGTGCATCCCTCGCAGCTTGAACTCCTCTTTGGGCCACAGGAGGAACCGGGACCCCCTGGCCAGGGCCAGCAGGTCCCCCACCCGGGCCCGGGCCTCGGCCGTGGGCCGCTCCAGCCCCCACAGCCCCCGGGCCAGCCCTTCCTCGCTTTTCATGATCAGGAAATCGTCCGAAAACCGCTCCCGCAGGTAATCCTCCACCGCCCGCTCGTGCCCCCGTCTGAGGTAAAGGTAGGCAGCCCGGGCGTCCCCCACCGGGGGACACAGAAGCCCCTCCCGCAATACCTCGTGCTCGGGGCAGGGGATCACGTCCTCCTTGGGGTCCACGTCCACGAACCCATGGTCGGCGGTGACGATGACGGTGATGTTGCGCACCCGGTTCAAAAACTCCCGGTAAAACAGGCGGAAGAAGCTCCCGATTTCGATTGCGAAGGCGGGCGAGCTGGGCCCGTACAGGTGGGCAAGGGAGTCCCCGCTGGGCCAGTACACGGCGAGCAGTGCCCTGCCGGGGCGGGCCGCCGCCCCCCGTAGCTGCACGAACAGATCCGAAAGGGTCAGGTATGGCACCACCTGCTTGATCCCCTGGTACAGGACCTGCGATAGCCCCGAATCCATGATGAACTTGGGCAGGAAGAGGTAGGTGGGCACCCCCAGCGCCTCCAGGCGGCGGTACAGGGAGGGCACCGGCATGAACTCCTCCGGCTTGATCCCCACCTTCTGCAGGGAGTCGGCCTGGGCGCCGGGGGCAGCCAGCTTGATCATGTTCACCACCGCCCCGGGATCCTGCAAAAACAGGGTGTAGCCCAGCACCCCGTGCGCCAACGGGCTGGCCCCGGTGGACAGGCTGGCCAGGGCCGTGGTGGTGGTGGGCGGGAACACCGAGGTCAAGGGGATGTAGGTCCCGCTATCGAGGAATGGGCTCAGGCCCACCCGGCCCGCGGCCATCAGCTCCTCCAGCTTGTGGTAGCCCAGCCCGTCAACAAGGAAGCTGGCCACCTTGTCCGCCGGCCGCAGCCCCAGTT
>DQVA01000207.1 GCA_015661965.1 Candidatus Bipolaricaulota bacterium | reverse complement strand
GCCGATCCGGTCGTAGGGCTGGGTGACCACCCGCGACAGGTCCCCTACCACCTCCAGGTTATAGCGAACTCCGCGAAAGGCGCAGATCTTGGCCATCTAGCTGCTCCTCTCGAACTCCAGCAGTATGTCCACCACCTCGTCCCCCACCCGGGCCTGCGCTTCTTTGGTCTGGGCGCCGATGTGGGGGGTGAGGGAGACTTTGGGATGACGCAGTAGCTCCATGTTGGTGGGGGGCTCCTCCTCGAACACGTCCAATCCCGCCCCCGCGAGTTTCCCGGAATCCAGGGCGGCAAGAAGCGCCGACTCGTCTATCACCCCGCCCCGAGCGCAGTTGATCAGGTACGCCCCCTCCTTCATGCGCGCGATCTCCTGCTCCCCGATTACCGGCCCGGCGGGATCGGCCGGCACATGCAGGGTGACGAAGTCCGCCTCCCTAAGGAGCTCTTCCAGGGACACCATCCGCACCTGGGGGAGCGGAGATTCCTTGACGAACTTATCGAACGCAATCACCCGCATCCCCAGGCACAAGGCCCGTTTGGCCACCGCCTGGCCGATGCGGCCGATCCCCACGACGCCCAGGGTCTTCCCAGCGAGCTCGATCCCCTTGAACGTCTTCTTCTCCCACTTCCCCTCCCGGAGGGAGATGGTGGCCTGAGGCAGCGCGCGGGCCAGGGCCAGCATGTGGGCCAGGGCCAGCTCGGCCACGGAGTCGGTACTGGCCCGGGGGGTGTTCCGCACCTGGATCCCTTTCTCGCGGGCGTACTCAACATCGATGTTATCCAGCCCTACCCCGGCCCGGACGATCAGCTTAAGGCCCACGGCCGCGTCGATGGCCGCCTTCCTCACCTTGGTGGCGGAGCGCACCACAACGGCGTCATAGCCCTTGGCGAGCTCGGCAGCCAGCTCCTCTGGGGACATCCCGGTCCGCTCCACCACCTCCAAGCCCGCCTCTTTGAGGCGGGCTATCGCCGACTCAGCCAGCGGATCACAGATCAACACTTTCATGGCCCCTCCTTGAGCTCACGTACTCGAACACGGGCACCGTCTTTGCCCAGGAGTTACCCACTTAGGCGGCCTCGGTCCGTACACCGTGATAATGTTCAGCCTCGGGCGAGACGTCGTACATACCATGTGGAACGGCCGCCTATCCGCAGTATAACCACATAGGAGGCAGCAGGCGCCACGGCGATGTCGGGGATAGTTCTCCAAAAGCCGTTCCCTTCGCGGCCATCCCCTGCTAGCGCCAACGCGTCACCGTTAGATGCCCAGGATCATGTCGATGGTGGCGAGGAGTCCGCGGATATCGGCGGTGGTGAGGTCGCCCATATGGGCGATGCGGAACGTCTTCTCCTTGAGCTCCCCGTACCCGTTGGCGATGCGCATCCCGTGTTCCTCCACCAGGGTGTTGTTGAGCGCGGCCACGTCGATCCCGCGCGTGTTGGCGACGCAGGTCAGGGTCTTGGACCAGTAACCCTCTTCCGGGTAGATATCGAACTTCTCCTTAGCCCAGGTCTGGACCAGGCGGGCCATCTCCTCGTGGCGGGCGAATCGGCGCTCCAGGCCCTCGGCGAACATGGCATCCAGCTGGGCGTTCAGGGCGAACATGTGGGCGGTGGACGGGGTGGAGGGGGTTTGGTTCTTCTTGTGGTACTTGAGCATCACCGGGAAGGAGAAGTAGTAGGTCCTGGGCTTGACCTCCTCGGCGCGGGCCAGAGCCCGGTCCGAGACGGCGCACACCGTGAGGCCCGGGGGAAGGGCGATGGCCTTCTGCACCCCGGCCAGGAGCACATCCAACCCCAGCCGGTCGAACTCGATCTTCACCCCGCCCATGGCCGACACCGCGTCCACGAGCAGCATCACGTCCGGGAAGCGGTGCACCACTTCGGCGATCTCCGGCAAGGGATTCAAAAGCCCGGTGGAGGTCTCGTTGTAGACCAGGGTGACCGCGTCGAACTCGCCGCTTGAGAGTTTTTCCTCGACCTGCTCTGGTTTAAATGCCTTATCCCACGGGTTCTCCAAGGCCTCGCAGGGAAGGCCGCAGGCCTGGGTGATCTGGTGCCAACGCTTGGAGAAAGCCCCGTTCACCAGGTTGAGGCACTTCTTGCGCACGGTGTTCTGGACCGCCGCCTCCATGGCCCCGGTGGAGGAGGAAGTGAACAGGAACACGGTCTGGTCGGTAAAGAGGAACTTCTTCAGCTTGGGCTGGAGCTCGGCGTAGAGGTCGGCACATTCGGGCGCGCGGTGGTGGATCTGGGGGGTGGCCATGGCGTTGAGGATCTCCGGCCGCACCTCTACCGGTCCCGGGGTGAAGAGCTTGCTGTGAAAGTGCTTCATCGGCATCCCTCCTTTAGCCCCAATGTACTTCCCAAGGGGTGGCCGGGCAAGCTCTTCTTTTAGTGAGGGCCGGCGCGGGGGAGGCCGAGCCGGCGGGCGAGCGCCAGGGCCTGGTGGTACTCCTCCCGGGTGATGCGTCGGGCCAGCCCGGGATGCTTCCAGGCCCGATAAGAGGGGTAATACTGGGCCATGATGTTCACGAACGTGTCGCGCGAGATCTTCTCCGCTATAAACCGCAGCACCTGCTCCGTGCCGGCCAGCCCCCCGGGGAGGACCAGGTGACGCACCAAAAGGCCCCGGCGGGCGACCCCGTCCACCACCTCCAGGTCCCCCACCTGGCGATGCATTTCCTGCAGGGCCGCTTTTGCGGCCTCGAAGTAGCCCGGGGCGTCGGAAAGACGGGCGGCTACCCGCGAATCTCCGTACTTGAAGTCGGGCATGTAGATATCCACGATCCCGGAAAGGAGCCGCAGTGCCGCCACCGACTCATACCCGCCGCAGTTCCACACGATGGGAAGCCTCAAGCCCCCCTCCCTGGCCAGGGCCAAGGCGGCCACGAGCTGGGGGGCCTGGTGGGTGGGGGTGACGAAATTGATGTTCTCGCAGCCTATCTCCTGGAGGTGCAGCATCCAGGCGGCCAACTCCTCCGGGGCGATCTCGCGCCCTTGCCCGAGCTGGGAGATCTCGTAGTTCTGGCAGAAGGCGCAATGGAGGTTGCAGCCGGCCAGGAAGATGGTGCCCGAACCCCCCCGCCCTACCAGCACCCGCTCCTCCCCGAAGTGGGGGCCGAAGCTCGCCACCCAGGGGGTGAGCCCAGCCTGGCAGGAGCCCCGCTCCCCCTCCGCCCGGCGGGCCCCGCATTCCCGCGGGCAAAGCCGGCAGGGGGAAGCCAGCTCTTGCAGAGCCTCCGCCCGGGCCGCGAGCTCCGCCCGCGATAACCCCAGATAACCAGGCCAGGTTTCCTGCCTGCCCATCACCCGAAGTGTACCTTGGGGAAGTGTCACATCAGGCGGCGGAGCTCGCGGATCTTGTCACGAATGGCGGCGGCGAGCTCGAACTCCAGCCGCTCGGCCGCCTCCCGCATCTTCCCTTCGAGTTCCCTGATAGTCCGAGCCAGCTCTTCCCGGGTGAGCCGTTCCGGGGCCTGGGGGAGCGGTAACTCCTCTTCCCGATAGCCACCCCGCACCTCGGCGAAGTGGTCCCGCACCGCCTTCTCGATCGTCTTGGGGGTGATGCCGTGTTTCTTGTTGTACTCGAGCTGAATCCTGCGCCGCCTCTCCGTCTCCTCCACCGCCTCCCGGATGGCGTCGGTGACCTGGTCGGCGTACAGGATCACCTTGCCCCGCACGTTCCTGGCCGCCCGGCCGATGGTCTGGATCAGGGAGGTGGAAGACCGGAGAAAACCCTCCTTGTCCGCATCCAGGATCGCCACCAGCGACACCTCCGGAAGATCGAGTCCCTCCCTAAGCAGGTTCACCCCTACCAGCACGTCGAACTTCCCCAGCCGCAGCTCCCTTAAGATCTCCACCCGGTCCAGGGTCTCGATCTCAGAGTGCAGGTATCTCGCCCGGATCCCCAGCTCCACCAAGTACTCGGTGAGCTCCTCGGCCATGCGCTTGGTGAGGGTGGTGACCAGGGCCCGCTCCCCCCGGCCGATCACCTCCCGCAGCTCCCCCAGCAGGTGGTCGATCTGCCCTTGGACAGGCCGCACTTCGAGCTGGGGATCCACCAGGCCCGTGGGGCGCACGATCTGCTCCACGATCCTCTGGGACACCCGCCGCTCGTAGGGGCCCGGCGTCGCCGACATGAAGATCACCTGCGACAGCCGCGCTTCGAACTCCTCGAAGGTCAAGGGGCGGTTGTCCAGGGCGGAGGGGAGGCGAAACCCGTATTCCACCAAGGTCTCCTTGCGGGAGCGGTCACCGTGGTACATGGCATGGAGCTGAGGCACGGTCTGGTGGGACTCGTCGATCACCACCAGGAAGTCCGGGGGGAAGTAATCCAGGAGCGTCCAAGGGGGCTCCCCCGGGGCGCGGCCATCCAGATGCCGGGAATAGTTCTCTATCCCCGGGCAGTAGCCCATCTCCCTGAGCATCTCCAGGTCGTACAGCGTCCGCTGTTCGAGGCGCTGGGCCTCCAGGAGCTTCCCGGCCTTCCTCAGCTCGGCGAGGCGCTCCTCTAGCTCAGCCTCGATCGAAGCGATGGCCCTCCTGAGCCGCTCCTCCGGGGTCACGAAGTGGGTGGCCGGGGGGATGGTCACCCGGTCCCGCTCCCCCAACGTGTCCCCGGTCAGAGGGTCCACCACCGTGATCCGCTCCACCTCGTCCCCAAACCACTCGATGCGGAACCCCACTTCCTCGGAGGCGGGGATGATCTCCAGGGTGTCCCCCCGCAGCCGGAAGGTAGCCCGCTCGAAGGACAGCTCATTCCTGCGGTACTGGAGGAACACGAGCTGCCTTAGGACGTCGTTCAGGTCGTGCTCCTCCCCCACCCTCAGTGTGAGGGCGAGCCCCGCATAGTCGGTCGGGGACCCAAGCCCGTAGATACAGGAGACGGAGGCCACGATGATCACGTCCCGTCGCTCCAGGAGCGCGCTGGTGGCAGCGTGCCGCAGCCGATCGATCTCCTCGTTGATCTGGGCATCCTTCTCGATGTAGGTATCGGTCTGGGGGATGTAGGCCTCGGGCTGATAGTAGTCGTAATAGGACACGAAGTAGTGGACGGCGTTGTCCGGAAACAATTCCCGGAATTCACCGTAGAGCTGGGCGGTGAGGGTCTTGTTGTGGGCGATGACCAAGGTGGGTTTCTGCACGTTTTGAATCACATGTCCTATGGTAAAAGTTTTCCCAGTGCCAGTGGCTCCCAATAGGGTTTGGTAGCGGAGCCCGGAGAGCACGCCATCGGTGAGCTCCCGGATCGCCTTGGGCTGATCGCCCCGCGGCTGGAGCTTTGTCGCGATGCGAAACAGCTCGCCCGCCACCGTGGCCATGGCCCCAGATTCTACCCCCCCCAGGCAAGCCGTTGCCTTCGCTTGACACCCCAAACGGCACCGGTGTAAATTGGTTTTCAGAGAGGGAACGGTGAGGCGGTGCGCGTATCCGTGCCGAGGGGGTAGGCCCTAGGAGGAGGCACCGCGTCCGCTCCACACCGGCGCCGGGAAGCCGTGACGGCACGGGAGTGAAACCGGAATCGCTCTCGCGCGGTTCCGGTACTGTCTGAGGAGGTGGAGAGTGCGAAAGAAGTGGATGCTTTCTGGCTGGGGAGTGACGATTGTGCTGCTTGTGCTTGCGGCCTTTCCCGCAGTAGCAGGGCCGGGGAACTGGGATGCCGTTTGGGAACAGCTTGCTAGCAATCCCTCCGGGGAAACGTTGGCCGAGATCGCTCAGGAGGCGGTGCTGAACTTCGCCGAGCTGGGGCCGGAACTGCTGCAGCAGCTCGATCCACAACAGGCCCTGCTCTACTGTGGCGATCCTGGCTGCGAGGAGTTGGTGTTGATCGTCCCCGCCAAAGCCCTGAGCTCGTTCGATCAGACCGGGCAGCTCTCGAGGGCCTACAACCAAGGCCGGGTGGTGGGCCTGTTAGGGGTGAAGGGGGGCCTCCTCCTCCCCGGGGTGAGCGGGTTCTTCCTGCTGGTATCTCAACCCAACGGGGCTGTGGCCTTGGTCCGGGAAGGTGGTGAGGAAGTGGGGGTATTGGTGGCGATGCACGTGTGGATGTTCGGGTTTGCCCCCCAGCCGATTCCACTTCCTCGTCCCGAAAACCCGCTTCTTCTCCCACGAGGCAGGCCCTGTGAAGTGCAGGGGCCCACGGTGGAAGCGGGGCGTGCCGCCACCGGGGAGCTGGTGATCAAGATCGGCCAGGTTTTAAGAGGCGGGATCTTCTCCGGGGTCATCCTGTTCGGGGCCACTCCACTGCCGATCCCCTAGGGATCGTTTCGGCCTGGGTTTGGCCCCCGGAGGGGAGCCCAATATCATGCTGTAGCGATGGCGCTAAGGAGCCCGATAGGGATCAGGTACCTGTCCGGGGCGCGGCTGGCGCGGGCGGCGGTGGCCGGGGCCCACCGGGTGATCGCCTCCGCGGACCAGCTGGACCGGATCAACGTGTTTCCGGTGGCCGACTCCGACACCGGTAAGAACCTGTCGGCCACCATGTGGGCGCTTCTTCAGGCCCTGCAAGGGCTGCGGGCCCCCGCAGTGGGGGAGGTGGCCGCCCACATGGCCCGGGCCACCTTGGCGGGGGCCCGCGGCAATTCCGGGGTAATATTTGCTCAGTTCTTCCAAGGCCTGTCTGAAGGGCTATCCGGCCAGCGGCGGGTGGAGATCAACAAGTTCGCCCAGGCCCTCAAGGGAGCCGCGGCCCGGGCGTGGGCCGCCCTGGCCGCCCCCCAAGAGGGCACCATCTTGTCCGCCATCTCCGCCTTCGCCGACCGCGTGGAGGAGCTGGCCACCCACCTGGGGGACTTCGTCCCGGTCATGCGGGAGGGCCTGGCCGCCGCCCGGGAGGCGCTGAAAAACAGCCGCAACATCCTCCCCGCCCTGAAAGCCGCCGGGGTAGTGGACGCCGGCGCCCTGGGCTTCGTCCGGTTCCTGGAAGGGATCGTCCACTACATCGCCACCGGCGAGCTGGACGAGATCGAACGGGTGGGCCCGTCCCCGAAGGAGGAGCCGGCCCGGATAAAGTACGAACCGGAGTCCATCACCTTCCGCTATTGCACCGAATGCACCCTGCGGGGGGGAACCCTCCCTGCCGAGGAGATCAAGGCCGCCCTGGGGAGGATCGGGGACTCGGTGGTGGTGGCCGGGGCCCCAAGTTTCTTGCACCTGCACGTCCATACCAACACCCCGGCCCGGGCACTGGAGCTGGCCAAGGAGTTCGGGGAGGTAGGGGACGAGAAGGTGGACGACATGTGGGCCCAGCACGCCGAAGCCTACAATCCCCAACCCACCGGCCAGCTGGCCCTGGTGGTGGACACCACCTGTGACCTCCCGGAACACCTGATGACCCGCTACCGGATCCACATCGTGCCGGTCAGGCTCCAGCTCGATGGGCAGGAATTCAAGGACCGGGTGGAGCTCACCCCCACTGAGTTCTATCGGCGGATGCGGGAGGCAAGGGAGGCCAGTACCTCCCAACCTCCCCCGGCCGATTTCCTCACCGCCTTTCGCCGGCTGGGGAGGTCGTTTTCCCAGGTGGTAGCGTTGACCTTGGCCGCGGAGCTATCGGGCACCTGGAACGTGGCCCACGCTGCGGCCGAGGAGCTGGCCAAGGAGGGGCTGGTCATCCGGGTGGTGGACACCGGGACCCTCTCGGCGGGGCTGGGGTTGGCAGCCTGGGCGGCGGCCAAGGGGGCGGAGGCGGGCTTGCCCGGCGAGGCGGTAGCGCGCCTGGCCCGAGAGGCGGCAGGGCGGGTGATGTTCTGGGGAGGGTTGCCGAATCTGGAACCCTTGGGCCGCTCGGGACGCATCCCTTGGGTGGCGGGCTGGCTCACCGGCCGACTCCGGTTCGGGATGGTGATCAAGATCGGTGGAGGCAAGATCAGCCCGGTCGCCCCGGCCTGGGGCACCAGGCAGCTTCTCACCAAGCTGGTCACCCTGGCCACCCGGGCCTTGCGGGGGATGAACCGGCCTGCGGCCATCATCCCTCATGCCGCCGCCATCGGGGCGGCGGAGGCCCTGGCCGGGAGGCTGTTGGGCGCTGCCCGCAGCCCGGACTTCGCTCCCCATATCGTGGACGCCTCCCCGGCCCTGGGGGTGCACGCCGGCCTGGGTTCGTTCGCGGTGGCATTGTTGGATATGGATTGGGTGGATCGGAGGATAGAGGAGCTCAGGGAGGGAGGATGAACTGGCTGCATCTGTTGGTGGTGGCTGGGCTGGGTTACCTGCTAGGGGGGATTCCCACTGCCTACTTGGCCGGGAGGTTAAAGGGAGTGGACATCCGCACCCGTGGTTCCGGCAACGTGGGTGGCACCAACGCGTTGCGGGTGCTGGGTTGGAAGGCGGGGGTGCCGGTGATGCTGGTGGATCTGGCCAAGGGGTATGTGGCCGCCGCCTTCCTCCCTAGGATCCCGCTCTCCGGGCTGGATACGGCGTATCTCGCCATCGCCGCTGGGGCGGGGGCGGTACTGGGGCACATCTTCTCGCCCTACCTCGGGTTCAAGGGCGGAAAAGGGGTGGCGGCCGGAGCGGGGATGCTTCTGGCCTTGATCCCCATCCCAGTAGGGATCTGTGCCGGCGTGTTTTTTGCGCTCGTGTTCGGGACCGGGATCGTGTCGGTGGGATCGCTCTCCGCGGCCACGGTACTACCCATCGTGACCTGGCTCCTCCCCCGGCCGGT
>DQVA01000117.1 GCA_015661965.1 Candidatus Bipolaricaulota bacterium | reverse complement strand
CCCTTGTTCGCGGTGCCGTTCGCTTGGCTCCTCCTCACCCTGCCCTTCCAGTACCTGATCCGTCGCCAGCGCAGCCTGCGGGCCCTGGACAATGTGCACGCCGCCTTCTTCTCCCTGGAGATCCTGCTGGTGGCGTACCTCATCTACCGCATGGGCGGGGTGGAGTGGATCGGGGTGGTGTTTTACCTGTTCACCGTGCTGTACGCCAACTTCTTCCTCCCCAAGGCCGCTGGGTATGTGGTCACCGGGCTGGCGGTGGGCTCCTACGCGCTGGTGGCCTTCCTGGAGTACTTCGGGGTCATCCCTCACTACTCCCTGTTCCACCCGGACGGGCCACCGCATCGGCATCTCCCCTACGTGGTGACCACCGTGCTCGCCGGTGGGGTGGGGCTGTATTCCATCCTGGCATTTACGGTGCGGGCGTTCGCCGGGATCTACGAGCGCCAGCGGCGGGAGCTGGAGCGGCGGGAGCGGGCCCTGTCGCGCCTCTCGGCGCGGCTGCTTACGGCGCGGGAGGAGGAGCGGCGGCGCATCTCGCGGCGGTTGCACGACGAGCTGGGGCAGACCCTGGCCGCGGCCAGATGGGCCCTGTCCTCCGGGGACCTCAAGGAGGGGGAGCGGCTGCTGGCCGAGGCGGTGGAGGGGGTGCGGTCACTAGCACGGGACCTCAGGCCGCCGCTCCTCGACGAGCTGGGGTTGGGCCCGGCCCTCCGGAACCTGGTAGAGCGGTTCTCCATCGCCACCGGGGTGGAAGTGCAGGCCGACCTCCCGGAGGGGAGGTTCCCGGAACGGGTCGAGACCGCGGTGTTCAGGACGTTCCAAGAGGCGCTGGAGAACGTGCGGCGCCATGCCGGTGCCCGGCACGTATCCCTGCGCTTGGAGCGGGAAGGACAGACGCTAATCGGGGAAGTGCGGGACGACGGCCGGGGGTTCGCTGTGCGCAGCACCCCGGAGGGGCTCGGCCTGTCCGGCATGCGGGAGTGGGTGTCGCTGGTGGGGGGCGAGCTTGTGGTGGAGTCAGCCCCGGGGCGGGGCACGCAGGTCAGGTTTAGGATCCCCCTGCCATGATCCGGGTGCTCATCGTGGACGATCACCCGCTGGTGCGGCGGGGCCTGGCGCGGCTTCTTTCCCGGGCCGGGATGGAGCCGGTAGGGGAAGCAGCGAACGGGGAGGAAGGATTGCGCCTGGCGAGGGAACTCGAACCGGACGTGGTGTTGTGGGACCTGGCCATGCCAGGCGGGGGCCTGGGAGCCCTCGAGGGGTTGCGGGGCGCCGCCCCCGGGGCACGGGTGCTGGTCCTCACCGCCCTGGACGACCCGCTTTTGGCACGGGAGGCGGCCCGGGCCGGAGCGACCGGGTTCCTGGCGAAAACCTGCCCGCCGGAGGAGCTGATCGCGGCGGTGCGGGCCTGCGCCCGTGGGACACACTACTTCCCCCGGCTCCCCTGCCTCTCCCCCCGGGAGGAGGAGGTGCTGGCTTTCCTCTCCCAAGGGCTGTCCAACCGGGAGATCGCCGCGCGGCTAGGGGTATCGGTGAAGACGGTGGAATCTCACCTGGAGAAGCTGAAGGGGAAGTTGGGCTGCGCCAGCACCGCCGAGCTGCGGGCCCGCGCCCTCCGCCGCCCCGGCTGACCCAGGGCGCGCCCTCAGCCAACTTCGGCCGCCTAAGACTCCCTTCCCGGAAGTCGAGGGGATAGTCAACGCCGGTGGTCAGGACCTTTGTTTCTTCTCCTCCCGCTTCAAATATTGGAGGATTGCCTCCACCACTAGGTAGTTCACCGACCGATCCTTGGCTTTGGCCAGCTTCCGTAGCTTGGCCAGCACTTCCACCCCCCCTTTGGCCGGCGGGATGTAAAGCGAAAGCTTGGCCGTGTCCTTTGCCGTCGTGCTCTTCGGCCTGGGCATGATCTCACCTCCTGGATAAGTCTTTCCAAGATAGCATATCATGATCTGCTTTTGTTGTCTAGACTAGAT
>DQVA01000031.1 GCA_015661965.1 Candidatus Bipolaricaulota bacterium | reverse complement strand
GGCACCTTGCGGGCTTTGGGGATCCCGGGCCGCCAGCTTTCGGGCCGGCAGGAGATCCTGGGCCTCACCGTGCTCCCGTTTCCGGTACCTCACGATGCGGCCGAGCCGCTTGGCTTCAGGTTCGAGGTCGACGGCACCGCTTTCGCCCTGGCCACTGATCTGGGCTCGGTGCCGGAGGAGCTTCTGGCGGCGCTGGCCGGAGCGCAGTTGGTGGTGCTGGAGGCCAACCACGACCTGACGTTGCTTTTGGGCGGGCCCTACCCTTGGCACCTGAAGATGCGGATCTTGGGCCCCCAGGGGCATCTAGCCAATGACGCGGCCGGCCAAACCCTAGCCCGGCTCACCCGCAGTGGCCTGCGGGCCGCGGTGTTGGCACACCTTTCCCAGGAGAACAACACCCCGGCCCTGGCGCTGGAGACGGTGGCCCGCTCCCTGGGGGACTGGGACGGCCGCCTGTACCTCACCTACCCCGACCGACCCGGTGCGGTCATCTCGCTGGGATAGGGGGCGATGGCCCCCTCCCCCTCCAGGCCCCTGATGATGGCGGAAATGGTGGGCCCAGCGGTGGAGCCACCCCAGCGGTACTCCACTTGCATTGTGACCTGGTTCCAATACCTGGCGGGAAGGTCATCGTAGGCGACCAAGATCACGTATTCCGGTGCTTGCCAGGGGAACATGGCCACCATATCCCCCACCACCACCTCGTCGGAATAGCCCCCCTCCACGGCCTTCTGGCCGGTGCCGGACTTGGCCGCCACCCCGTAGCCCGGCAAGCGCACCGCCCAGCAGGTTCCGTTGGCCGCGGTCACGGCGAACCTCATCAGCTCTCGCATCGCCCGGCAGGCCGCAGGGGACGCCACCTGGGTCACCGGTTCCACCACTGTTTCCACCAGGTGCACTTGGGGGAGCTCCCCCCCATTAGCCAGGGCGCAGAAGGCGGCCCCGAGCTGGAGCCCGGTCACCGCCACCCCCTGGCCGAACGAAGCCACCGCCAGATCCAGGTCCGTCCACTCCTCCGGCGGGCGTAGGATCCCGGCCGCTTCCCCGGGCAGTTCGATCCCGGTGGGGCGACCGAACCCCATGCGGACCAGGTACTCATAAAGTCGCTCCCTCCCCAACCGGAGCGCCACCTGGACCAGGGCCGTGTTCACCGAGCGGGCGATGGCCACCCGGAAGGTGATGGTGCCGTACGACTCGCCGAGGGCGTTTTCGATCCTGGTTCTACCGACGATAAAGGGGGAGTCCCCGCTGAGCATGGTGTCCGCGGTCACCACCCCCTGGTCCAGGGCCGCCAACCCCACCAGTGCCTTGAAGGTGGAGCCGGGCTCGAAAACATCGGTCACCGCCCACGGGTGCAGCAGGTTCGGATCAGGGTTCACCGGGTCATATCGGGGTGCCTGGGCTAGGGCGAGCACCGCCCCGGTCGCCGGGTCCATGATCAAGGCGAAGCCGCGGCCGGCTTCGTAATCCTCCAGCCCGGCGGAGATGTTCCGCTCGCAGACCCGTTGGAAGGTGGCGTCCAGGGTCAAGACCAGGTCCTGTCCAGGCTGGCCCGGCTCTTCCACCCATAGGTCGTACACCCGCCCGTCACGGCCCCGTAGCACGTGATAGCGGGCCGGGGAGCCCCGTAGGAGCTCCTCGTAGGCGAGCTCCAGCCCCGCCAAACCCTGGCCATCCACCCCCACCACCCCCAGGACCTCCGGGGCCAACCGCCCTTGCGGATAAGCTCGCACCCAGGAATCGAAGAACAATAGCCCTTCGATGCCCAGCTCCTCTGCCCGGGCCTGCAGTTCCTCCCCCACCCGACGGTCCACCCGCCGCGCCAGCCAGGTGAAGTATGAGCTGCGGTACACCTTGTCCGCCGCCTCGTCCGGCGCCAGCCCCAACACCTCCTCCAGCAGCCCCACCAGGAGCTCGGGTTTGGTCATGTGGTAGTTGTCCAAGGCGATGGAGTAACCGGGGACGTCACAAGCCAGGGGCAGGCCATTCCGATCGTAGATGGTCCCCCGGCGTTGGGGGATCTCCACCACGTCCTCCTGGATGGCCTGGGCCAGGGCGAGCCACTCCTCGTGCTCCACCACCTGGAGCTGCACGAGGCGCCCCACGACGGCCAGGACGCCCAGGCCCAACAGGGCGAACACCAACGCCGCTCGCCTAAGGGCTTGGTCTTTCGTCATCTTCCAGCCGGATGATGCGATCGGGGGTGAACGGGCACATGCCCAGGGCGCGGGCCCGGGCCCGCAGGGCCGCGGGACCGGTGGCCTCCTGGACCTGGACCTGCAACGAGATGTATTCCCGTTCCAGCTCCGCCAGCGCCAGCACGTAATGGGCCCGCTGGGCCTTGAGGGCGGTGATGGTGCACCCCTGCCACAGGTACAGGAAAGCCAAACCGGCCACAATGGCACCGGCCACGATCACCGCCAGGGTCCTGATCCAGACCTGGGAAACGGTCCAGGTCCTGACCCGGGGCAATGCTTCGGTACGCACCCAAGGGCGCATCTCCCCCTAACCTAGCCGGGAAGGTTATCCCGCCCGAGGACGTTTGACCTAAGCTGAGGC
>DQVA01000158.1 GCA_015661965.1 Candidatus Bipolaricaulota bacterium | reverse complement strand
GTTGAGGGTGTCCTCGTAGGACCTGAGGGCCTCCAGCACCGGGTAAGCGGTGAGGTCGAGTTGCAGCGGGGTGATGGACACGTAACCCGAAAGCAAGGCCCATATATCGGTGTCTTCCCCGCCCGGGGGCGGCTCGGACAGCATTTCCCCGGACAGCCAGAAGTACTCCCGTCCCCGGGGATCGGTGCCCCGCACCAACTCATCCCGATACAGCTTGCTCCCCAGGCGCGTGAACCGGATCCCCCGCGGAGTCCCCCGGGGAACGTTCACGTTGAGGAGCGTCCCTGGTTTGAGGGGCTTTTCGGTGAGCACGAACGCGGCGAGCTGGGCGGCGATGCGGGCGGCATGGGAGTAATCCGGCGGGTTCTCCCCCAGCTCCTCCCCCACGTCCAGGGACACGGCGATGGCGGGGATGCCTTCCTCCGCCGCCTCCATGGCCGCCGCCACGGTTCCGGACAGGGTTACGTCCCGGCCCAGGTTGGCCCCCGAATTGATCCCGGCCATCACCAGATCCGGTTGGCGGGGGGCCAGGCCCAATAAGGCCAGGGAAACACAGTCCGAGGGTGAACCGTTGGTGATGCGCACCTCCTCCCCGCCAGGGAGCTTGACCGTGGACACCCGCAGGGGTTTGTGGAAGATGCGGGTCCGCGAGGCAGCGGACCAGTTGCGATCCGGGGCCAGCACCCACACCTCCCCTAGATCCACCAGGGAATTCCGCAGGGCGAGGAGGCCGGAAGAAAGGTAGCCGTCGTCGTTGGTCAGAAGGATGAAGGGCTTGGGCATATAGGTTCCCTCCCTTTTAAAGGGGATTCTATCCCCCTCCCCTGGCTGTGACAAACCTCGGACAGGGCGTTTGCTTGCCTCCCGCTCCCCTGGCCCGGTTAACATCCCTTACACGAACTCACAGAAGGTGGTGGACATGGAGCGTGGTGAAGGACCTCCCGAGTGGGTGCTGGACGCGGTGTTCTACCAGATATTCCCGGACCGGTTCCGGAACGGAGACCCGGGCAACGATCCGCCAGGCACCAGGCCCTGGGGAGGCCCCCCGGATAGACACTGCTTCTTCGGCGGGGACTTGTGGGGCATCCTGGAGCAGCTTGATTACCTGGAGGACTTGGGTGTAACCGCCCTGTATCTCACCCCGATCTTCGCAGCCCCCACCAACCACAAGTACGACACCCAGGACTACTTCCAGGTGGACCCGGCCTTCGGTGGGAACGGTGCCCTGCGTGTCTTGATCTCCGCCCTGCACTCCCGCGGCATGAGGCTGGTATTGGACGGGGTGTTCAACCACTGTGGGGAGGGGCACCCCTTCTTCCAAGACGCACTCCGGAGGGGCCGGGCCTCGCCCTATTGGGATTGGTTCTCCATTTGGGGGGAGGAAGTCGTCCGGGAACCCGAGCCCAACTATGCCTGCTGGGCAGGCGTCCCCTCGATGCCGGAGTGGAACCACAGAAACCCGGAAGTGCGGGAGTACTTGCTTTCGGTGGTGCGGCATTGGCTGACGGAATACGAGATCGATGGCTGGCGGTTGGATACGGTGGAGTATCTGCCCCCGGACTTCGTCCGGCAGGTGTATCGGGTGGCCAAGGAGGCGCGCCCGGACGCCTACATCCTGGGCGAGGTGATGGGCATGGCCACCTCCTGGTTCAAGCACGGGGCGCTTGATGGGGTGATGAACTACCGGCTGCGGGATGGGCTAGTGGCGTTCTTCGCCCGGTCAGAGTGGTCGGCGCAGGAGTTCGCCCAGCACCTTTACGCCCTCCGGCGGAGTTATCCGCCGGCCAGCAACTTCGCGCAGTACAACTTGGTTAGTTCCCACGACGTGCCCCGGTTCCTGACCTTGTGCCGGGGGGATCGCCGCCGGCTGATCCTGGCCTACACCTTTCTGTGCACCTATATCGGGGCGCCGGCGATCTACTACGGGGACGAGGTGGGCCTTACTGGGGGAGGGGATCCGGACTGCCGCCGGCCTTTTCCTTGGGATGAATCCGTGTGGGAGCGAGAGATCCTATCTTCCCTGCGGGAACTCATCCGTATCAGAAGAGCTTCCCCGGCCCTGCGGCGGGGTGGCTTCCGGCTGTTGGAGGCCAGGGGAGAGCTGATCTCCTTCCTCCGGGAAAGCCGAGGGGAAGAGGCGCTGGTGGCGCTCAACCTCGGGGAGGAAAAGCAGGCCAAGCTCCCCGCCGGGGGGCCTTGGCGGGACCCGCTTTCCGGGGAACGGGTATCGGGGAGCCGGCTCGCGGTACCGGCCTGCGGGTTCAGGATCCTCCGACGAGCCGCTGGTAGAGCCTGAGGTATTCCCGGGCGGAGGCCCCCCAGGAGTGGTCCTCCCGCATCCCCCGGATCATGAGCTCCCGCCAGGCCCGTCGATCCCGACGATACAGTTCCACCGCCCGCCGCAGGGCCCCCAACATCGCCTCCGGGGTGTAGTCGGTGAAGCTGAAGCCGTTCCCCTTGCCGGTGGTGGGGTCGAAATCCAACACGGTGTCGGCCAACCCCCCGGTGGCCCGCACCACCGGCACCGTCCCGTAGCGGAGGGAGTACAGCTGGTTCAGTCCGCAGGGCTCGAACCGGGAGGGCATGAGGAAGATGTCCGCCGCGGCTTCGATCCGGTGGGCCCACTGTTCGGAGAAGGTGATCAGGGCCGTCGCTTGCTGGGGGCGGCGGGACGTGGTACGGCGGAAGAATTCCTCGTAGCGGGGATCTCCAGTGCCCAGAAGCACGAACTGGATCCCCAAGGCCATCATCCGGTCGAAGGCCTCCAGCACCAAATCGAACCCCTTTTGCTCGGCCAGCCGGGAGATCATCCCCACCAGCGGCACATCGGAGGTCACCTCCAGGCGGAGCTCCTGCTGCAGGCGCCGTTTGTTCTCCGCCTTGCCCGCGAGGTCCTGAGCGGAATAGTTCGCCCACAGGTGGGGATCGGTCTCCGGGTTCCACACCGTGTAGTCCACCCCGTTCAGCACCCCTACCAGGACCCCGGCCCGGGCTCGCAGGTACCCCTCCAGGCCTTCCCCCCGCTCCAGGATCTCCCGGGCATAGGTGGGGCTTACGGTGGTGAGGAGGTCCGCCGTCAAGATCCCGCCCTTGAGGAGGTTCAGCTTCCCCGCGTGTTTCAGCACCGCCATATCCCGGTCGGGCAGGCCCAGGGCCGTGCGCTGTTCCCAAGGGAACACCCCTTGGTAGGCCAGGTTGTGGATGGTGAGCACGGTCTTCATCCGGCGGGGGCCCTCTCCGGCCCGCAGGAGGACCGGCACCAACGCGGTGTGCCAGTCGTTCACGTGCAGGAGCTCTATCCCCAGCTGGGTGGCCAACGCCACCGCCGCCCGCGACAGAAAGGTGAACCGCTCTAGGGAGTCCGGGTAGTCCCCGCCCCCCTCCCCATAAACCTGGGCCCGGTCGAAATAGGGGTCATGGGAGAGGAAGTAAACCGGGACGGAGGTTTGGGGGAGGTTCCCCTGGAACACCTGGCATTCCTTCTCCTCCCCGGCCACCGGCACCGAGAACCTGGAATGGGGGGTAAGCTCCGCTTTCCCCTCCACCCCCCGGTACTTAGGCAGGGCCACCGCTACCTCCACCCCCAGCTCGGCCAGCGCCCGGGGCAGGGCGGCCGCCACGTCGGCCAGGCCCCCTACCTTGGCGAACGGTGCTACCTCTGTAGCCACAAAGAGAACGCGCATCTCGTTCCACCTCCGCTTCACCACTATGCCCGACCGGGGCGAGCCCCGTCAACCCGGGGCACTCCTACCCCCTTCCGGCCGTGCCACACCGGAAACCCCAACTGGCAGCCCTTGAATTATCGGCCCCAAGTGATACTATGGGCGCGTAGGACCGTACGAAGTGCGACCGCGTGGCCGTAGGGTAGTTCCCAAAGGCGTAGCGGTAGGTGCATGTAGGCGGTCGGAAACCAGAAGGAAAGGAGGGAATGACCTATGGCCACCGGTAAGGTGAAGTGGTTTGATGACTCCAAGGGGTATGGGTTCATCGAGCAGGAAGATGGCCCCGACGTGTTCGTCCATTTCTCCGCCATCAACATGACCGGCTTCAAGTCCCTACGCGAAGGCCAGACCGTCGAGTTTGAGATCGTCGAGGGCCCCAAGGGGCCTCAGGCGAAGAACGTAGTGCCGCGGTAGCTGCGAAACGCCGAACCATGAGGAAAGCCCCCTCCTTTTAAGGGAGGGGGCTTTTTCATGGCGTGGGCCCCCGTCCGGAGCGGGTGTGCTGGGCGATGCCGGCCAGGCCCAGCAGCAGCCCCGCTACAGATGAGGAAAAGGAGAGAAAGCTCAAACCCATGTTGGGGGCCATGAGCCTGAGCACCATCAAGATGGGCAGGATCCACCCCAGGACCAGCAACACAAACCCGAGCGTTATCAGCCTAATTCCCCTGTCCATCGCGATACAACCAGCAGGACACGAAGTGCTCCGGCTCCGGTTCGAACTCCGGCGGCACCTGCTGGTCGCAGAGCCCTTGAATGACCTGGGTACAGCGGGGGTGGAATCGACACCCCTGCGGCGGGCGCACCAGGCTGGGGGGCTCCCCCGGGGGCACATTTCTGAACGTCTCGGCATTCTCCGGCTCCGGGTCGGGCAGCGCTTCGAGCAGGGCTTGGGTATAAGGGTGGAGCGGGTTGTGGATCAGCTCGTGCACTTTCGCCTTCTCCACGAACTTGGCCGCGTACATAACGAAGATACGCTCGGAGAAGTAGCGGATGGTGGACAGGTCGTGGGTGATGTAGATAACACCTAGCCGGTGGGCCTCCTGTAGTTCCCGCAGCAGCTTCAGGATCTCCACCCGCACCGAGGCGTCCAGCATGGACACCGGCTCGTCGGCTACGATCAGCTTCGGTTTGAGGATGGTGGCCCGGGCGATCACCACCCGCTGCTGCTGCCCCCCGGAGAGCATGTGCGGGAACTTGCCGATGATGTCCTTGACCGGGATAAGCCGGACCTCCTCCAGCACCTCCTCGATCCGGGCCAGCCGTGCCTCCTTGCTGGGGAGGGCCTTGTTGATTATGAGGGGCTCCTCCAGGATGCGCTTCACACTCATGAAGGGGGGCAGGGCCCCGTAGGGGTCTTGCTGCACGTAGCCCACTTGGGAGTGGTATGCCTTCCCCAGCTCCTGGAGCGAGCGCCCCTGGAACAGCACTTCCCCCTGGGTGGGCTTGTATAGCCCCAGCACGGTGCGGGCCAGGGTGCTCTTGCCGCAGCCGGATTCGCCCACGATGGCGAACGCCTCCCCCTCTTCCAGGTCGAAGTTGACCCCGTCTACCGCCCGCACGAACCCGATCCGCAGGAACCCGAACTTCCTGAGCTCGAACCAGGTGTGAAGGTCCCTGACCTGCAATAAAGTGCCGTTTTGCTTGCTCTCCATCATCTCGCCTTCCCTGTGTATAGCCAGCACTTGACTACCCGGCCGTCCTCCATGGTCACGGCTGGGGGATCCTGGTCGCACTTGGAGAACCGCTCCGGGCACCGGGGAGCGAACCGGCAGCCCTCCGGCGGATTGATAAGGCTGGGGGGCTTGCCAGGGATGAAGGCCAGTTCCTTGTCCTCCCGCAGCGTGGGCACGCTGGCCATCAGCATCTTGGAGTAGGGGTGGAACGGGGTCTTGTAGAACCCCCCGGCATGGCTCCGCTCCGCCACCTGCCCGGCGTACATCACCATGCTTTCGTTGGCCAGCTCGCTGGAGGTGGCGATGTCGTGGGTGATCAGTATGTAGGTAAGGGCCAGCTCTTTGCGGATCCTCTTCAGGGAGTTCATGATGTTGGCTTGGGTGAGGACGTCCAGGGCGGAGGTGGGCTCGTCTAGGATCACCAACACCGGGCTGGTGACCAGGGCCATGGCGATGATCACCCGCTGTCGCATGCCCCCGGAGAGCTCGAACGCGTAGCGGGTCATGAAGTCCAGCGGCACCCCTACCAGGCGCAGCGCCTCCTCCACCCGCCCCATCGCCTCCTTCTTGGACTTCACATGGTTGTGGATGAGCAGGGGCTCCGCCACCTGGTCCCCCACCCGCACCACCGGGTTGAGGGCGTTCATGGCCGCTTGGGGCACGAACGACATCTTCACCCACCGCACCTGGCGGCGGAACTGCTCCTCATTCAGGGCCATGACCTCCGTGCCGTCCAGGTGTACTTGGCCCGAGTAGGTGTGCACGTTCCGTGGCAGCAGCCGCAAGATGGCCCGGGCAAGAGAGGTCTTGCCGCAGCCGGATTCCCCCACGATCACCATGGCCCGATCCCGGGCGAGCTCGAAGCTCACCCCATCCACTGCTCGCAGCACCCCCTTGGTGGTGCGGAAATAGAGCCTTAGGTCCTCAACCTTCAACAGGATGTCGTTGCTCATCAGATCTCCCTCAACCTGGGGTTGAAGATTCGGTCCAAGGCGAAGCCCACCGCGGTGAAGCCCACCCCGGTCAGCATGAGCAGGAACGCCGGCTCCAGGACCCAGTAATAGAAGCCCTTGTAGAGGGCCCCGGACTGGGACGCGTCCTGGAGCACCTTCCCCCAGGTGGGCAGTACCGGGTCCCCCAACCCGATATAGGCCAACGATGCCTCCAGGAATACCAGGCTGGGGATCATGATCACGAACGAGGGGATGAGCAAGGGGATCGCCTTGGGCACCAGGTACCGGAACACGATGCGCAGGTTCGGTGCCCCATAGCTCCGCGCCGCCTCGATGTAGGGAGCGGTCTTCATCTGCAGGAACATGGCCCGGTTGCTCTTGATGGCCGATCCGAAGATGCTGAGCACGATGATCGTCCCCAGCATCACCCACAGGCTCTTGGAGTAGAAGGTCCCGATCATGATCAGGATGGGGAGGGTGGGCAGGATCATTCTCACCTCGGTAGCCCGCTGGATGAACGCGTCCACGAACCGGCCGTACTACACCCCCACAGCCGCGATCAGGAGGCTGGCCACCGAGGTGATCAGCGCCCCAAACAACCCGAACGCCAGGGCAATGGGGGTGCCCCACAGGAGGGCTACCATCAAGTCCCGGCGCTTGGCGTCGGTCCCCGCCAGCCCATACACCTCGCCGTACACGATCAGCCGGGCGTCCAGGTCCGAGCCTTCCTCGAATACATAGCCGTCGATGACCAGGGTATAAGTGCCCTTGAGTGGGCGGGGTTCGTCCCCCGAGTCCGGGTCCAGGAACAACCCCACCTCTGGGTTCGTCATCCCCAACAGCCTCTTGAGTTCAGGGCTGGTGGAGATGGTTATCCGCTCCCTGTCCCGCACCTCTTGCCCGCCAAATGCGTACTCACGCCCATCCGGGGTGATCCAGGTGAAGGACACGAACGGCTTCTTTACCTGGTAAGTGGCCGAGAAGGCCACCGCCACCTCAGGGGGGAACCCGGCATAGCTGTAGTCGAACGCAAGGCGGATCCTGATCTCGGAGGTCTCCCCCCCGAGCGGGATGACCTCCTTCTCCCCGCCGGTTTGGCTGTCCACCTTGATGGTCTCCGGCAGATTCCAGCCGAACAGGTTCACCCAAGCCGGCATCGCGTTGCGCGGGTTGTCGAGCCACATCTCCTCCCCGCCCCGCCATTTGTTGATGGCCTCATGGTAGGGGATGGCGATCACGGTGTAGATGGATATCCCCACCAGGATCCCGATGATCCCCAGCCCCAACATGGCTGACTTGTAGAGGGTGAGCTGTTTTAGTCCTTCCCAAATGGTCCTCATGCCGCCGCTCCTGCACCAGCCCCCACTTTGACCCGGGGATCCACGATGGCGTAGATGATGTCCAGGAGGAACAGGGTCAGTGCCAGAAGATAAGCGTAGATCACGGTCTCGCCCAGGATCACCGGGGTATCGAACACCTGCACGGCTTCGTAGTAGAGCCGTCCCAATCCCGGCCAGTTGAACACGGTTTCCAAGATGATGGCCCCGGTCCACATGGCGATCAGCATCAATGCGAAGTTAGTGATGATGACCGGCAAAGTGGGCCGGAGGATGTACCGGCGTTCCAGGGCCCGTGGGGGGATCCCTTTGGCCCGCCCCAGCTCCACGTGGTCTTCGCTGGAGAAGATGAGGAAGAAGGTGCGCCGGCCGTACACGGAGATGAACAGGCCCGACAAGGTCATCGCTAACACCGGCAATACCATGTGTTTTGCCACGCTTAAGGCGTAACCCAAGGTGGTCTTGGGAGGAGGGGCATCCACCATGCCGCCGAACGGGAGGAGCCTGAGCAGGGAGGCGAAGATCAGGATGAGGATGATCCCATAGAACCAGCCCGGGGCTGCCGACATGGGGGCCAAGGCGATGGTGATTTTGTCTAGCAAGCTTCCGTACTTTCGGGAGAGATACAACCCCATGTACAGGCTCAAGAAGAACAACAACAGGTTGGCGGTGGCGAACAGGGTGAGGGTGGCCGGCAGCCTCTCCAGCAAGATGAGCCTCACCTGGCGGGAACCCGAGTCGCTGGTGAGGTGTTCGGAACGTCCCAGGTTGAGGGTCATGGCCCGGGCCAGGTAGCCGAAGCTGCGGAGGATGAAGGGCTTATCCAGCCCCAACCTCTTTTCCTCCAGGGCGACCCGTTCGTCGATGATCCGGCGTTGTTCGCTGGCCGGGAGCTGTTTGAAGGTGGGATCTCCCAGCACTTGGACCCCCACCTGTTCCCGGATCTCCGCCTTGCGGATTCGGTCTACGTAGCCGCCCATGTTGGCGATATAGATAGTGAGATATAACCCGATCAACAGCGACACGGCCAGGGCCAGGCCTCGCACCAGGAAATACCTGAGGATGCGGACAGCGTTAACCGACAGCGGTAGTCCCTCCTTCCATTGACGGGTTTGTGTTTCTCAAAGCGAACAGAGTCTAGCTCAACGGGTGGGGCCGTTCAACCGGGGTTTGGGGCAGGGCCCTGGCCGGGGTTGACGGATGGGGGTGGCTCCCCTACAATGAAACTTGCTTTTCAGAAGGAAGTTAGTCGTGGGGACGCCAAAGGGCGATCAGAACCTGCTCCGCCGCCATAACCGGGGGTTGGTCCTCAACCTGCTCCGGGAAGGCTCCCCCCTGTCCCGCACCGCCCTGGCCCGAAAAACCGGCCTCGCCCCCTCGGTGCTCACCCGGCTGGTCCGGGAGCTCCTGGCGGAGGGCGTCGTGGCCGAGGTGGGAAAGGCCGAATCCAACGGCGGCCGCCGTCCCACCCTCCTATCACTCAATCCAGACTACGCCTGTGCCCTCGGGCTCAAAGTGGAAAAGAGCCGGGTGCTCGCTGCCCGGATCAACTTGGCCGGAAAGATCCGGGCCCGACGGGAGGCCCCTTTCCCGGGCCGGCCCAGCCCCGAGGACTTTCTGAAGCTCGCCCGCGGCCTGGTGGAGGAACTAGCCCAGGGGGAGATCCTGGGGGTGGGCATTGGCATCTCCGGGTTCGTAGACGCCGCCCGGGGGGTCGAGCTCTACTCCCCCATCCTGGGCTGGCGGGAGATCCCCCTCGCCGCCCCGCTAGCGGAGAAACTTGATCTCCCGGTTTATGTGGAGAACGACGTCAACGCCCTCACGTTGGCCGAACGTTGGTACGGGGCCGGCCGGGCTTTCCGGAACTTCGTGTGCGTGACGGTGGGCGAGGGGATCGGAGCCGGGGTGGTGGTGGAAGGGGAGCTGTACCGGGGGGCGGCCGGCG